>JAKBAT010000070.1 GCA_021808815.1 Pseudomonadota bacterium | reverse complement strand
GCTACCCGCAGAGTCGGTGCTGACTCAACCCGAAGACGTACGTCCCTTCGAAACCGACGGGCTCACTGCCTATCGTCAACTGCCCTATGTGGTGGTGCTGCCCCAGTCCGAAGCGGAAGTGCAGGCAGTGTTGCGCTACTGTCACGAAACACAAGTACCCGTGGTGGCACGGGGCTCTGGCACGGGCCTCTCCGGCGGGGCACTGCCCCATCCGGCGGGCGTGCTGCTGTCCCTGTCACGCCTCATGCGCATTCTGGAAATCGATCCGGTGGCACGCATGGCGCGTGTGCAACCCGGTGTGCGCAACCTGGCCATTTCGGAAGCCGTGGCTCCCCTTGGGTTGTACTATGCCCCTGATCCTTCTTCCCAGATCGCCTGCAGCATCGGCGGCAACGTGGCTGAAAACTCTGGCGGGGTGCATTGCCTCAAATACGGGCTGACCGTGCACAACCTGCTGAAGGTGCGGGCAGTGACCATGGCAGGGGAAGTGGTGGAACTGGGCGCTGAGGGACCCGATGCCCCGGGGTACGACCTGCTCGCCCTCATCACGGGGAGCGAGGGGCTGCTGGCGGTGATCACGGAAGTGACCGTGAAGCTCCTGCCCAAGCCCCAGACTGCTCGGGCCATCCTTGCGGCATTCGACGATATCGAAAAAGCCGGCAACGCCGTGGCCAACATCATTGCCGCCGGGATCATTCCGGCCGGCCTGGAAATGATGGACGGGCCGGCCACGCGGGCAGCCGAAGCTTTTGTGCATGCGGACTATCCAGTGACCGCGGAGGCCGTCCTGATTTGCGAGGCCGACGGTACGGCGGAGGAAGTCTCCGCAGACGTGGACCGCATGCAGGCCATTCTCGAGGCTTCCGGTGCCATCGAGATGCGCCATTCCCAGGACGAGGCCCAACGCCTCAAGTTCTGGGCCGGACGCAAGGCAGCCTTTCCTGCCGTGGGCCGCCTGTCGCCGGATTACTACTGCATCGATGGCACCATTCCGCGCCGCACGCTGGGCATGGTGTTGAAACGCATTTACGAGCTCGGCCGTGAATATGGCCTGGCCGTGGCCAATGTCTTTCATGCCGGCGACGGCAATCTGCATCCCCTGATCCTGTTCGATGCGGCCACGCCAGGCGAATTCGAGCGCACCGAGGCTTTTGCAGGGCGCATCCTCGAGCTGTGCGTGGAAGTGGGGGGCACCATCACGGGTGAACACGGCGTGGGCGTGGAAAAAATCAACCAGATGTGTGTCCAGTTCAGTCCCGAAGAGCTCGAGGTGTTCCACGCCGTGAAAAGCGCCTTCGATCCCGACGGGTTGCTCAATCCTGGCAAGGCGGTGCCTACCCTGCAACGTTGCGCCGAGCTGGGGCGCCTGCACGTACACCACAACCAGCTGCCCCATCCCGAGTTGCCCCGCTTCTGATGGATAGCGTTCTGGAATCCCTCATCGATCAGGTGCGCCAAGCCCATGCCCAAGGGCATACCCTGCGCATCCATGGGGGCCACAGCAAAAGCTTCTGGGTCTGTGCCCAGGCCCATCAGCCGCTGGATATCCGGCCTTGCCGGGGCGTGGTGGACTATGCCCCGAGCGAGCTGGTGCTGACGGTACGCGCGGGGACCCCCCTCGCCGAAGTGGAAGCCCTGCTGGAAGCCCAGGGCCAGATGTTGGCGTTCGAACCTCCCTACTATGGCCCCACGGCCACCATCGGGGGGACGCTGGCCTGTGGCCTGTCTGGTCCGCGCCGGGCCAGTGCGGGCAGTGCGCGCGATTTCGTGCTGGGGGTGCGGCTCATCGATGGTCAGGGGCGTGACCTGTCCTTTGGCGGGCAGGTGATCAAGAACGTGGCAGGTTTCGATGTATCCCGGCTCATGGTGGGGGCTTTCGGCTCCCTGGGGGTGATCACTGAGGCTTCCCTCAAGGTGCTGCCCCGGCCCCCTTTCGAAACAACCCGGGAATGGGCCCTGCCGGAAGCAGTGGCCATTGCACGCATGAACGAGTGGGCCGGGCAGCCATTGCCCATTTCTGCCACCAGTTTTCATCAGGGGCGGTTACGGGCACGGTTATCCGGGGCCGAAGTGGCTGTGCAGGCGGCGGTTACCCGCCTGGGTGGCGAGGAGGTGCCCCAGGGTACTGCCTGGTGGCGCAGCCTGCGGGAGCAGACGGCTGCCCTGTTTGATACCGCCCGTCCCCTGTGGCGTCTCGCCGTCAAAAGCAGTGCCCCACCGCTGGGATTGTCAGGCAGCCTGTTGATCGAATGGGGTGGGGCGTTGCGGTGGATTGCCTCCGACCATGCTCCGGCACAGATCCAGAAAGCTGCCCGGGATGCCCAGGGGCATGCCCTCCTGTTGCGCCATGGACAGCCTGCTCTGCCGCACTTTGCGACGCTCGATCCTGTGCTCATGCAAATTCATAAAAGATTGAAACATGTTTTTGATCCAAAAGAAATATTTAATCCTGGACTGCCTGGAAACTTTTGACCATGTATGCCCCGCTTGATCCGAAATTCCTGGCCACGCCAGAAGGCCAGGAGGCCCAACGGATTCTGCGCGCCTGTGTCCATTGCGGGTTTTGCCTGGCCACCTGTCCCACCTACCAGCTGTTGGGGAACGAACTCGACAGCCCCCGCGGGCGCATTTACCTCATGAAAAGCCTGCTGGAAGGCGGGCCCGTGAGCCCCCTGACGCAACAGCACCTGGACCGTTGCCTGACCTGCCGGGCGTGTGAGTCCACCTGCCCGTCGGGAGTGCAGTACGGCCGCCTGGTGGATATCGGGCGGGCGCAGGTGGAAGCCCGGGTGGCACGTCCCCCCCTGGCCCGTTTCCAGCGCTGGATACTCAAGTCCGTGTTGCCGCAGCCGTTGCTGTTTCGCCCCCTGATGCTGGCAGGCCGGATGGTGCGACCCCTGTTGCCCCGTTCCCTCCGTCGCAAGGTACCTGCCTACCGCAGCCCCGGATCCTGGCCGCCGCCACGCCATGGCCGGCGCATGCTGGTGCTCGCGGGTTGCGTGCAACCCACCCTGGCGCCGGGCATCAATGCCGCCGCCGCACGCCTGCTGGACCGGTTGGGCATTTCCCTGGTCAGCACGCCCCGGGCAGGTTGCTGCGGTGCCCTGGCACACCATCTGGCCGATGAGGAGGCTGCCCGGGAGGCCATGCGGCGCAACATCGATGCCTGGTGGCCGCTGGTGGAACAGGGCGGGGTGGAAGCCATTGTGGTGACCGCGAGTGGTTGCGGCACGGAAGTCAAGGAGTACGGCTTTCATTTGCGTCATGATCCGGCCTATTCCGACCGGGCACAGCAGATTTCTGCCCTGACGCGCGACATCTCCGAAGCGCTGTTGCATGCCCTGGACACTTGCGACCTGGGGCAGGAGGCCCTGCGGGGAGGGGGGCACACGGGGGCTCTTACGGCGACGCGCGTGGCTTTTCATTCTCCCTGCTCCCTGCAACACGGGCAAAAAATCAAGGGCGTGGTGGAAGGGTTGTTGCTGCAAGCCGGTGCCACGCTGACCCCGGTGCCCGAAGGCCATTTGTGCTGTGGTTCGGCGGGGACATATTCGTTCCTGCAGCCGGAATTGTCGCGCAAACTGCAAGCCAACAAGATTGCAGCCCTGGAACAAGGGACTCCCGATCTCATCCTGACGGCCAATATCGGTTGTCTCATGCATCTCGCTGCAGGAACCGATACTGCGGTGCAGCATTGGGTGGAATGGCTTGATGCCCGCGTGTCAGGCCATCACCAGGCCAAATAGGACGGAGTCCTCCCTTCGTCCAGGCAAGCGCTGCGCATAAAAGCTGCTATTCTGTAATTATGTTTTTACAATCAAAATGTTCTGCTGAGAACATGAGAATTTTCTTCATGTCATTTCCCAGGCTTGCAGGCGGCTCCGGTTGTCCCAGGAAGCGCAGTGCGGCACGGAGGGTCACCGCATCCGGCGTGACCGCGCGGGCCCCGGTCTGCTTGCTCAGTTTGGTCCCCGAGGGGGAAAGCACCAGGGGCAGGTGCAGGTAGCGTGGGGTGGGGTAACCCAGGGCCTGTTGCAAGGCCACCTGCCGGGGAGTGGATTCCAGCAGATCAGCGCCCCGCACCACCTGGGTGATGCCCTGGAAGGCATCATCCACCACCACGGCCAGCTGGTAGGCGAAAGGGCCATCAGCCCGGCGGATCACAAAATCCCCGCCTTCATGTTCCGGATGGGTCCGCAGTTCACCTTTTAGTTCATCATGAAAAACAGTTTCTAACCCGCTTGTTTTAAAACGAAAAGACCTGGCAGGTTTGCCTGCGGGCAAACCCTCGCGGCAGGTGCCGGGATAAACGGCCATGGCGTCGCCCGCCGCCAGCTGGCGCAGGTCCTGGCGGCTGCAGGCGCAGGGGTAGGCCTGGCCCCGGGCGAGAAGCGCGGCCAGGGCGGCCTCATAAGCATCGATGCGCTGGCTCTGTCGCAACACCGGTCCGTCCCAGTTCAGGCTGAACCGTTCCAGGGTGAGGAGGATCTCCGCATCGGCACCCGGAACATTGCGGGTCGTATCCAGGTCTTCCAGGCGCACCTGCCATTCTCCGCCCCGGTGTCGCACCGCCAGAAAACTTCCCAGGGCCGTGACCAACGATCCGAAATGCAGCGGACCAGTGGGGGAAGGGGCAAATCGTCCCTGTTCAAGAGGGGTGGCACACATTTGTTACGATTTTTAGGAGCGAAACCAGTCAAATTTGGGATAATCCACTTGATTATGTGGCGAAGTGCCCCAAATTCCAACGACATGGCCATCGCTACCCGAAAAATTTATCAGGAATCGCCCATGTTTGCAGTGCGACGCAGTCAGAACCGTGGGCATGCCCATCACGGCTGGCTGGAGACTTATCATACATTCTCCTTTGCGGACTACCACGACCCCAAGCACATGGGGTTTGGAGCGTTGCGAGTGCTCAACGAAGACCGGGTTGCTCCTGGCAAGGGGTTTGGCACGCATCCCCACCGTGACATGGAAATCATCACTTATGTGCTCGAAGGCACCTTGCAGCATCAGGACAGCCTGGGCAATGGCTCCCTGATCCGGCCTGGTGACGTACAACGCATGAGTGCCGGGACCGGCGTGACCCATAGCGAGTTCAATGCCTCGGACAGGGAAGGCGTACATTTCCTCCAGATTTGGCTCTTGCCGGACCGCCTGGGGCTTCCGCCCAGTTACGAACAAAAATCCTTCGCCCCGGAGACCCGTCATTCGCGCTTGAAACTCGTCGCCTCCTCCGACGGTCGCGAGGGGTCGGTCACCCTGCACCAGAATGCCGACATTTATGCGGCCATCATCCACGAGGACGATACCCTGGAGTACCAGTTTGCACCGGGCCGACGGGGCTACCTGCAGGTGGCCACGGGCGACGTGGTGGTGGATGGGCACCTCCTGCGTGCCGGGGACGGCGCGCGTATTGCCCAGATGGAGCAGATTGCCCTGGGTTCACCCAAGCGTGCCGAAATCCTGCTGTTTGACCTGCCTTGAGGAGGCGTCATGCAATTTGAGGTCCCGCTGCAGCCGGCCTTGTTGATTCGGCGTTACCAGCGTTTTCTGGCGGACGTGGAACTGCCGGAGGGCACCCAGATGACGGTGCATGTTCCCAATACCGGTTCCCTGCTGGGCTGCGTCGGCCCGGGGTTGCCTGTGTGGTTGTCCGACTCGGGCAACCCGACCCGGCGTTACCGCCATACCTGGGAGCAGGTACAGGTCGGTTCGGCCCGGGTGGGCATCAATACCCACCTGGCCAACCGGCTGGTGGGGGAAGCCCTGGATGAAGGACTCCTGCCGGAGTTGCAGGGATACGGCACCCGTCGCGGGGAAGTGGCCTATGGCGGTGAAGGCAGCCGTATCGACTGGCTCTTGACCCAACCGGGGCTCCCAGACTGCTACCTTGAAGTCAAGAATGTAACGGCCGCCGTGGAAAAGGGCGTTGCCCTGTTTCCTGACGCCGTGAGTACGCGGGCGAGCAAGCATTTGCGCGAACTGGTGGGGATGGTGCGGGCAGGGCATCGTGCCGTGTTGGTGTTTTGCGTGCAGCGGGACGACGTGGAACAGGTACAACCGGCAGACGCCATCGACCCGGACTACGGGGTGGCCCTGCGTTCGGCCCTGGCGGCCGGGGTGGAGGTTCTGGCCTGCGGGGCCGCTTTGGACGAGCATGCCATCCGTCTGACCCGGCGCATTCCCATCCACTGCCCTCCCGGGTAGAATCGGAAAGTGCCTGCGTGCGCCGGTCTGGAACCTTCTCAACTGAACAAAATTCAAGGAGCGACTGTAATGACCCACGCCATTCGTTTTCATCAAACCGGTGGTCCTGAAGTCCTGAAATGGGAAAGCGTGGCAGTGGGGGAACCCGGCCCGGGCGAAGTCAGGTTGCAGCATCGTGCCGTGGGGCTCAATTTCATCGACGTGTACCATCGTAGCGGCCTCTATCCCGTCACGCTGCCGGCCATTCCCGGGCTGGAAGCTGCCGGTGTGGTGGAGGCCGTGGGGTCCGACGTGACCGACATCAAGGTGGGAGACCGGGTGGCCTATGCTTCAGGCCCCCTGGGGGCCTACACCGAAGCGCGGCTGATGCCGGCCGACCGCCTGGTGGTCATCCCGGGGGTCATTTCCGATGGCCAGGCTGCTGCCATGATGCTGCAGGGCCTGACGGCACAATACCTGCTGCGCCGCACCTATCCAGTCCAGTCGGGCGACACCATCCTGGTGCATGCGGCGGCCGGCGGGGTGGGGCTCATCCTGTGCCAGTGGGCCAAGTACCTCGGCGCCACGGTGATCGGCACCGTGAGCACGGAACAAAAGGCGGCGCTGGCCCGTGCCCATGGCTGCGACCACACCATTCTCTATACCCAGGAGAATTTTCAGGAACGGGTCATGGAGATCACCGAAGGACGCAAGGTGCAGGTGGTCTACGATTCCGTGGGGCGCGATACCTTCGCCGGCTCGCTCGAGTGCCTGGCTCCCCTGGGCATGCTGGCCCTGTTCGGGCAATCCTCGGGAACCGTCCCCCCCTTCGACCTGAACCAGCTGGCGGCGAAGGGTTCCCTGTTCATCACGCGTCCTACCCTGGCCACCTATACGGCCCGTCGCACGGACCTGCTGGCAGGTGCTGCCGAGCTGTTTGAAGTGGTGGAGCAGGGTATCGTCAAGATCACCATCAACCAGCGTTATCCCCTGCGCGAAGCCGAACGGGCCCACCGTGACCTGGAAAACCGCCGCACAACCGGATCCACGATCTTTACGGTGTGACCGGGTCGTGAGCCAGCAATAACGCCTCGAAGGCTTCCCGTGCTGCACTGGCGGGGCGATCGTGCAGGCGCAGCCAGAACAGCGGGCGGGTGACGGCGCCGCCTGGCAGGGCGACCTCCTTCAAGGCGCCCTGGGCCGACAGGGATTCCACCATGATGCGCGGCACCAGGGCGACCCCGGCCCCGGACTGCACCATGCGCACGATGGCCGTATTGCTGCCCACGGTGATCCGCCGGACAGCGGTCCATCCTTGCCGGCGCAGGAAATCTTCCACCACCTGGGCTGTCCCGGAGCCCTGTTCCCGCATGACCCAGACCTGCCCCGGCAGATTCTCAGTGTCCACTTCCAGGCCGGGCGGAGCGATCAGGGTAAGGGGCTCGTCATGCCAGGGCAGGCAGGCAAGCCCCGCTTCCTGGACGATTCCCTCCACCAGGGCCACTTCCACCTGGCCGTCCAGCACCTGCTGTGCGATGCGGGCCGTATTGCCGCTGCTGAGGCTTAAGGCGATGCCGGGATGGCGGGCCGCAAAACGGGCCAGGTAGGTGGGGAGCCAATAGGCGGCGATGGTGGTGCTGGCGCCGAGGGCCAGACGGCCTTTCTGTAGTCCGCGCCGTGCCCGCAAATCCTCCAGCGCTGCCTGTTCCAGGGCAAATATGGCGCGCGCATGCTCCAGCAGGGCCGCACCCGCTTCCGTGAGCCTGACCTGGCGAGGCCTGCGTTCCAGCAGGGCGGTTTCCAGCAGTTGCTCCAGTTCCCGCACCGATTTTGAAATGGCCGGTTGCGTCAGGTGCAAGGCCTGTGCCGCCAGGGTGAAGCTGCCTTGCTGTGCCACGGCGGCAAAGGCACGGAGGGAGGTAAAGGGAATATGCATAACTTATTATAATCAAATCATGAAAATAATCAATTTGAGTTATGTATTGCCGGGGTGCACATTACTTCCCATGCTAAACATAGAAGTGGGAGATATCACATGCCTCGTGAATTCCAGGACACCCTGCGCGGACGACTTCCCGGGCTGGCCCTCACCGGAGGCCTGAGCCTCCTCCTCATGGCCTTGGCAAACCTGCCCATCCTGCAGCGTTGGGGCCTGTCCTCGCTGACCCTCGCCATCCTGCTGGGCATGTTGCTGGGCAACACCCTGTTTGGGAAAGTGGCCCATGCCTGCGGGAGCGGGGTGGATTTTTCCAAAAGCACCCTGTTGCGTCTGGGGGTGATCCTGTACGGCTTTCGCATTACCTTCCTGCAGATTGCCCAGGTGGGTTGGAACGGCGTGCTCATGGATGCCCTGGTGATTGCCTGCACCTTCGGGCTGACGCTGTTCGTCGGCTTGAGGCTGCTGAAAATGGACCGGGATACGGTCATCCTGATCGGTGCCGGCAGCTCCATCTGTGGCGCTGCCGCAGTCCTGGCCACGGAGCCCGTGGTGCGCGGCCATGCCCATAAGGTTTCGGTGGCCATCGCTACTGTGGTGGTGTTCGGCACGCTCTCCATGTTCATCTATCCGCTGCTCTACCCCTACCTTGGGCTCAGCGAATCGGCGTATGGGCTGTACGTGGGGGCCACGGTCCATGAGGTGGCTCAGGTGGTGGCCGCGGCGCGTGCCGTCAGTGATACGGCCGCGAGCAACGCGGTGATCGAGAAAATGTTGCGTGTGATGATGTTGTCCCCCTTCCTGGTTCTGCTGTCCTTGCGCCTGGCAGCCCAGGGTGGGGAGGGCAGCGGTGCGCAGCGGCCGGTCGTGCCCTGGTTTGCGGTGGGGTTTGTGGCCGTGAGCGGGTTCAACAGCCTGCATTGGCTTTCAGCGGCGGCAACGAATGTGCTCCTCCAGTGTGACCTTTTCCTGCTGACCATGGCCATGTTGGCTCTGGGGCTGCGGACTTCCGCTGGGGCCGTGCGTCAGGCGGGGATGAAACCCTTGGTACTGGCGGGCGTGCTGTTTCTGTTTCTGAGCGTGGGAGGCTACTGGATGGACCGTCTCACGGGCGTGTGAGGGGTGGGATCAACTCCCCCGTGCGATGGCTTTCTGTTCCACTGCGTAGAGTACGGCGGCTTCCACCCGTGAACTCAGGTTGAGCTTGTTGAGGATGTGACGCACGTGTTGTTTCACCGTGTCGTTGCTGATGCCCAGTGTGCGGGCAATGGCCTTGTTGGTGCTGCCTTCGGCCAGG
>JAKBAT010000069.1 GCA_021808815.1 Pseudomonadota bacterium | reverse complement strand
CTGGAGGTGGAATTTGAAATCGAATCCTACCTCCGCTACCAGGGCGACAAATTTACCGAGCGTTTCGATGCCAACACCTACCTGATCATGACCAAGGCCCTGGATTATTTTGATCCCGCCAGGGTAGCGGACGGGAATCTTTCGAAGGCAATGGCGAGCGTGCAGGCCAGCTTTCTGGTCATATCCTTTACAACGGACTGGCGTTTCTCCCCCGGGAGGTCCCATGAAATCGTCAAGGCATTACTGGATAACTCGCTTGCTGTGAGCTATGCGGAAATCAACTCCACACAGGGGCACGATGCCTTTTTGATGGAGAATGAAAACTACTTTGCCGTCGTGCGCACCTATCTGGAGCGTGTTGCCAAGGAGGTGGGCGCATGATGCGTGCCGATCTGGCGGTGATCACCGACTGGATTCGCCCAAACACCCGGGTACTGGACCTGGGTTGTGGGGATGGACAGCTTCTTGCCCACCTGCAACAGGTCAAACAGATCAGCGGTTATGGCATTGAAATTGATTCCGGCAGCATTGTGGCGTCCATCCGTAATGGGGTCAGCGTGCTGCAGATGAATCTGGAAACCGGGTTGTCAGGTTTCGATGACCATTCTTTCGATACGGTGATTTTGTCTCAAACCCTTCAGGCAACGCGGCATACCGAGCCCATTTTGCGCGACATATTGCGTGTGGGCAGGGAAGGCATCGTGACTTTTCCCAATTTTGGTTACTGGAAAAACCGCTGGCAGGTGTTATGGGGGCGGATGCCAAAGTCGGACGCCATGCCTTTTGAATGGTACAACACGCCCAATGTGCACCTCTGCACCTTGGAGGATTTCGAGGGGTTATGCAATGCGATCGGGGCACAGGTGGCCGAGCGTCTGGTGATTGGCCCGGAGGGGCGCCCTATTCGTTGTTGCCCCAATTTGGCAGGAAGCCTTGCCATTTATCGCATTCGGCCTAAAGACTAGCGAGCACCCCACGTTGCCGCCATACCAGCCAGAGTCCGGGAATGGCGGCCAGCGTGGAAAACACGAAGAAGTACGTCCAGCCAATCTCCGCCACGACGAGTCCGGCCAGAGGTCCCACATACACGCGCGCCACGGCGGACAGGGCAGAGAGAAGCGCGAATTGCGTGGCACTGAAGCGCTGGTTGCATAACGCCATCAACAGGGCCGTGAAAGCGGCCGTTCCCATGCCGGAAGTGAGATTCTCGAGAAATACGGCCAGAATCATCAGACTCCACTGATGTCCTGAATGCGCCAGCCAGGCGAAGGAAAGTGCTGCCATGCCCTGCAGAAAGCCAAATACCAGCAGGGACCGGTACAGGCCCCAGCGCACCATCCAGGCCCCGCCTGCGGCGGCACCGGCAATGGTGGCAAACAGTCCAATTCCCTTGTTGACCGCCCCGACCTCCGCGATGCTGAAACCAACCCCCCGAATCAGGAAGGCAGACGTCAAAGCCCCTGCAAAGGCATCTCCCAGCTTGTAGAACAGGATCAAGCCCAGCAGGTATCCTGCCCCTGTCCGGTGCATGAATTCCTGCAAGGGCAGCAATACGGCATCGCGCAGCGTTGCGGGGGCAGCTGCCCGTGTTGGGGGTTCGGGGGCATTCAATGTGGCAAAAACCCCAATGGCCATCAGGCCTGCCATCGTGCCGTAGGCCAGGGGCCATCCCCAACGCGCTGCCAGTACCAGTGCCAGTGCGCCGGAACAGAGCATGGCCAGACGATAACCCATGACGGTCAGGCCTGCCCCCAGTCCACGCTCAGCCGCCGTCAGCAAATCAGTGCGATAGGCATCGATGACGATATCCTGGGAGGCGGAGGCAAACGCCAGGGCACAGGCAGCGCAAGCTGCCCACAGCGGATGCTGTTGTACGGGCAACAGTCCCAATCCGACAATTCCGGCAGCCAGCACCAGTTGGGTCAGGAGTATCCAGCCGCGACGCCTTCCCAGAAAAGGCATGGCGAAGCGATCCATGATGGGGGCCCACAGGAATTTCCAGGTATAGGGGATGCCCGCCAGCGATAGCCAGCCAATGAGGGTTACCGGCACATTTTCTGCTGCCATCCATGCCTGCAAGGTGGAGCCGCTCAACGCAAGTGGCAGCCCGGAAGAAAATCCCAGTAGCAGGACACTGCGCAGGTGCTGGCTGGACAGGGCGTGTAACTGTTGGTGGAAACGTGCAGTGGGCATGCCGCATCATGCCTTTCACGGAATGCGGAGGCAAGCCCGCGCGTGGTAAGCTTCCCGGAGATTGTTCAAGTGAGTTGCCTATGGAAGATTTCCATTCCCGCTTCATCTCTTTTGCCATCGAGCATCAGGTGATCCGTTTCGGTGCTTTTAAGACGAAGGCAGGAAGGGTTTCCCCCTATTTTTTCAATGCCGGATTGTTCAGTACGGGCGCTTCCTTAAAAGCGCTTTCAGGGTTTTATGCCGACGCCATTCTGGACAGCAAAGTATCTTTCGATTTTCTGTATGGACCTGCCTATAAAGGCATTCCCCTGGTGGCAGGTATTGCCATGACCTTGGCGGAACGGGGGCGTGATGTGCCTTTCTGTTATAACCGCAAGGAAATCAAGGACCATGGGGAAGGTGGAACGCTGGTGGGTGAACCAATTGGGCGTGCCCTGATCGTGGATGACGTGATTTCGGCGGGAACTTCCGTACGTGAATCGGTGGCATCACTGCATGCTGCTGGCGCAACCCCTGTGGGGGTCATGACGGCGCTCGATCGCATGGAACGGGGCGTCACCGAGCGTTCGGCCGCTCAGGAGGTTACCTTCCAATACGGCTTTCCGGTATTTAGCATTGCCACTCTGGACCATTTGATGAATTACCTGATGCGTGATCCGGCCTATGCAGAGGAAAGAAAACGCATGATGGAATACCGGGCGCTGTATGGCGAAGGGATCAGCAATTCTGCCGATTGAGCCGGTTCATCAGGTCTTCCAGTCGATCCCCATCATAGGTTTGAAGAATCTTCCGGATCCAGGGCTTGAGATCGGGCAGGCTGGTTTTGAGAATGACCTGCTTGACTTCGGGCAAGTGCGCTGGGTGCATGGAGAATTCGCGCAGGCCAAATCCCAGCAATAATCGCGTCAGCGCCGGATTGCCTGCCATTTCGCCGCAGACGGCGACCGGAATCCCGGCCTTGTGTGCGGTGCGGATAGTGTTGGCCACCAGAAACAGAACGGCAGGGTGTACGGGGTTATACAAATGCGCGACTTCGTCGTCCGCGCGATCGATGGCCAAGGTGTACTGAATCAGGTCATTCGTTCCAATGGAAAGAAAATCCAGCTTGCTGATGAACATTGGCAAGGCCAATGCAGCGGCGGGGACTTCAATCATGCCGCCAACCGGTATGTTTTCCTTGAAAGGGATGTTTTCCAGTCGCAACTCGGTCTTGGCCTGCTCCAATAACGCAAGTGCCTGGGATAATTCGGTTGCGGTGGACAGCATGGGCAGCAACAGGTGGGCATTGCCAAAACGGGAAGCGCGCAGGATGGCGCGTAACTGCGTCAGAAAAATACGAGGTTCGGACAGGCAGTAGCGAATGGCACGCAAACCCAGGGCAGGGTTGAGGGTGTGTATCTTGGTAGCGGGCTCGATGGGCTTGTCGGCACCGATATCGAGAGTCCGGATGGTGACCGGCTGCCCACGCAGTGCTTCGGTGACGCGACGATAGGCATTGAACTGCTCCTCCTCGCCGGGCAGGTCGCTGCGGTTCATGAACAGAAATTCGCTTCGGTAGAGCCCGATACCCATGGCGCCGCTCTTCTTGACCGCATCCACGTCGTCAGGTTGCTCGATGTTCGCCAGCAATATGATGTCCGTACCATCCAGGGTGGTTGGTTTGGTTGTGCGCAGACGTTTCAGTTTCTGGCGTTCAAGGTGCCATTGTTCCTGGCGTAACCGGTACTCCGACAGAATCAAAGGGTCGGGGTTGACGATGATCACGCCCGCCATGCCATCCACAACGATCACTTCACCTTCGCGAATCATGGCCCAGGCATGGTGCAGGGCAACGACAGAAGGGATTCCGAGACTTCTGGCCACAATTGCCATATGGGAGGTGGCCCCTCCCATGTCAGTGACAAAGGCCTGGTAGGCATGCTGCTTGAATACCAGCATGTCGGCAGGACTGAGATCGTGGGCGACCAGAATGCTGTCCAGTTCGGCCTTATGCTCGGGCGACGTCGCAGCCGGTTGTCCCGTGAGCGCCTTGAGGACCCGTTCCACGACCTGGGTGACGTCTTCCTTGCGTTCGCGCAGATAGCTGTCTTCAATGGCCTCGAATTGGGCAATCAGAGAGTCCATCTGCTGTTTGAGCGCCCATTCGGCATTGCACCCCTGCTGCGAGATCAGATCCCGAGGAATGCCTGACAGGGTCTCATCGTTAAGTATCATGAGATGTAACTGCAGGAATGCAGCGAATTCCGGCGGGGCTCCAGCAGGAACATGCGATTCCAGGTCGCGGAGTTCGTCCCGGACAGTAGCGACTGCGCGGTCGAATCGTTCGACTTCCGCTTCCAGGCGGTCTGGCGAGACGGCATAGTGCGTGATTTCCAGAGAAGTTTGCAGGAACAGATGGGCCCGGCCGATGGCAATACCATGTGCTACTGCGATGCCATGAATCGAAAAGCTCACTGTCTACTCCGGCTCGTCAAAGCGGTTATTGATCAATGCGGCGAGCGCCTCCATTGCCGCGTCGGCTTCGGGGCCATTGGTTTCAATGGTGACTGTGCTGCCATGGTTGGCTGCCAGCATCATGACGCCCATGATGCTTTTTGCGTTGACTCGTCGCCCATTGCGGGACAGGCTGACTTCGCAGGGATAGGCCGACGCGGTTTGGGTCAGTTTGGCAGAAGCACGGGCATGAAGCCCCAGTTTGTTGATGATGGCAATGTCTCGAGTCGGCATGGGCAGGATGCAGTCTCCAAGAAAAGAGTGTCTACTCTGTCGGGGTCTCGGACAGGTTGGTGGCGATGCGGGCAATTGGCAGGCGGAATGAAAAGGTGCTGCCTTTGCCCAATTCACTGGATATCTCCAGCTTGGCATCATGGTGCATTGCGACCTGTTTGACAATGGCCAGCCCCAGGCCTGTACCCCCTGTTTCACGCGAACGCGCGCGATCAACACGGTAGAAGCGTTCTGTGAGGCGGGGCAAATGCTCGGCAGCAATGCCGATCCCCGAATCCTGAACAGAAAACACACCCTCATTGCGGTCACCATGCCAGAGAAGCCTGATTTTTCCCCCTGGTGGCGTGTACCGTACGGCATTGGTGACAAGGTTGCCAAATGCGCTCAACAGTTCGGGTTCTGAACCCAGAATGTCGTCTGCGGTAGTGCACGTGGCGTCGATATCATGTTGTCCATTGCTGAGATGCCGGCCCATTTGCAGCAGCTGCTGCATCAGGGGCGTCATCCTGACGGGGATATCGGGTGCCGGGGAGTGCTGACTCTCCAGGCGGGATAGCGTCAGCAGCTCTTCCACGAGATGCTGCATGCGCAGGGCCTGGGCGTGCATGGTCGTCAGTACCCGGGTCTGTGTGGCCGGGTCCAGGGGGTCCCCGTCCATCATTGTTTCTATGAATCCACCAATCACGGTGAGGGGGGTACGCAATTCATGCGAGACATTGGCAACAAAGTCCCGACGAATGCGCTCGTCGCGTTCAATTTGCGTGATGTCATGGGATACCAGCATGCGTTCGCCCGTGCTGTAAGGCACCAGCTGCAGGGAAAGGGACAAATCACTGCCGCGTACGCGATTCAGAACGAACAGGCCGTCCGCTGAGGGTGCCTGAAGAAATGCCGCGAAGTCTGTACGTCGCACCAGGTAGGTCAGGCTTTGCCCCCGGTCCTGCTTCAGGCGAATGCCCAGATGTGTCTCGGCACTGGGATTGCACCAGATGATCCGGTCGCTTGTGTCAATGATGACGACTCCACTGGGCAACGTGGCCCCGGCAAGCTGAAAACGTTCGAGAGCCTCGCGTAACTTGTGTTGTGTCTGGTCAGCATGCTTTTCCAGGCGGTAGAGCCTGCTGAAAACCTGATTCCAGGTGCCACCGAGCTGGTAACCGGTTTCGGTATGATGGCGCTCCAGCCACCGTTTCAATGTCAGAAGCTGCCAGGAGTCGCGGGCCACCACGGCAGTCATGAACACTGTCAGGATCACGATGCCCCAGACCCAGCCAAAGGCGAGGGAACCCAGTGCGCTGAGCGACAAAATAACCAGCAACGGGCCCAGAACGTATGTGAGGAAGGCTTTCATGGTCTCCGGGAATGACCCCCTGAGAGTACCAGACCTTGGACGATCAGGGGAGTGCTGTCAGCCGGTATCCCGCACCCCGTACTGTCTGGAGCAACTGGTCGGAGTGACTTGGTTCGAGCGCAGACCGCAGCCTGCGGATATGGACGTCCACCGTGCGCTCCTCGATGAACACGTGGTCGCCCCATACATGATCCAGAATCTGGGTGCGGGAATACACCCGTTCAGGGTGCGTCATGAAAAAGTGCAGCAACTTGAATTCTGTGGGCCCCAGGCTGATTTCCGAACCTTTGACGCTGACCCGATGGGTGCCCGGGTCGAGGGTGAGATCCTTGAAATTGACAGGATCTTCGGTCATTTGAGGCGCACGGCGACGCAATACCGCCTTGATCCGGGCGTTGAGTTCGCGAATGGAAAAAGGCTTGGTGATGTAGTCGTCGGCACCTGATTCCAGGCCGGCCAATTTGTCGATTTCGTCGGCTCGGGCTGTCAGCATGATGATCGGAACATTCCGGGTGCGTTCGTTGGTACGCAAACGCCGTACCAGGTCAATGCCACTCATCCCTGGCAGCATCCAGTCGATCAACACCAGGTCGGGCAACGAATCGCGCACGCGTTGCAATGCCTCCTGGGCATCCATCGCAGACACCGCTTCATGACCTGCCTGACCAAGGTTCAGGGCGATCAATTCCTGAATGGCTGCCTCGTCTTCGACGACCAGTATGCTGGCTCCCAAATGAACCTCCGAATGTGCCGAGGGCGTGCGATAGATGTTTTCCATGGCACGGACTTATACCCACAACTTGTGACGATAATGTTACAGCGCTCCGAAGACAACCCCTACCGGGGTTTCCGGTTCGATCCCGAAACGACTTTTATTTCGAACAGCCGGCACTCCAGGGCACCATTGAACAGTGGTGTGCGGCGGGACGCCTTGAGTCTGAGCAATTGGGGCAGCCGCATGTCTGAGGTAAAGAAATAAGCGGTCCAGCCTGCAAACCTTTGCTTCAGGGCATTCCCCAATGCAGGGTAGAGTGCGGCCAGGGCTTCCTGCTCTCCCATGCGTACCCCGTAAGGAGGATTGGTGACCAGCAATCCCTCCGGGGCAGGGGGCGAAGATTCCAGCACATTCACCTGTTTGAGCGTGACACAGTGCTCCAGGCCGGCTGCTGCGAGGTTGGCGTGGGCGGACTGCAGGGCATCTCCCTTCAGGTCATAGCCCCAGATGGGCATGGCGCTGGCAGGGAGGGTACGGGCCTGGGCAGAGGCCTTGATCCCGGCCCAGGTGGAAAGGTCCCATCCTGATAATTGTTCGAAGCCAAAACGACGATTTGCCCCGGGTGGTCGGTTCAGGGTGATTTCCGCAGCTTCCAGCAGGAAAGTGCCTGCGCCACAGAATGGGTCGAGCAGCGGTAAGCCGGGGTGCCAACCCGATAGCCTCAAAATGCCGGCAGCCAGATTTTTCTTGAGAGGGGCATCTCCTGACTCCACACGGGAACCACGCCTGAACAATGCCTCACCCGAGGTGTCCAGATAGAGAATGTAAGTATTCTCGTCGAGAAATACGTGAATGCGTACTTGTGGCGCGCGGGTATCCACAGAAGGACGTTGCTGGCAGCTTTCGCGAAAGTGGTCGCAGACGGCATCCTTGACGCGTAGCGTGACAAAATCCAGACTTTTGAGCGGACAACGGTTGGCCCGTGTGTCCACCTTGAAGGTTTGCGTCACCTGCATCCATTGTGACCAGGGCAGGCGATGTACTGCGAGATAGAGATCCTGTTCGGAGGCATAGGACCCACTGGCGATTTGCCACAGTACGCGACTGGCGATCCGGCTTTCCAGATTGGCGCGCATGGCCAGCGCCATGTCACCTTGGAATGCAACGCCTGCATCTGTCGGTTTCAGGGTCAAGGCTCCCAGCGTGATCAACTCGTCCGCGAGGGCGTGTTCCAGGCCTCGGGCGCAGGTGGCGAAAAACGTATGGGGATGGGCGGATTGGCTCAAAATGGTTTGACAACTGCCAGAATGACGACGGGAATCAGTATCAGAACAGGGAGTTCATTGAACCAGCGATACCAGACATGACCGTGTCGGTTGCGATCCTGCCTGAAATCCGCAACCAGGCGACCGCACCAGAAGTGATATCCCACGAGAAGGGCAACCAGGGCCATTTTCGGGTGGAGCCAGGCGCCACGGTCATCGAAAACGAATGCCAGTACAAGTCCCGAAACAACTGTCAGCAAACCGCCGGGGGTCATGATGCCCCAGAACAGCTTGCGTTCCATGACCTTGAAACGTTCGCGGCCGGCAATGTCCTCCGGGGGACACATGGCATGGTAGACAAACAGGCGGGGCAGGTAAAACAGTCCGGCAAACCAGGTCACCATGAACACGATGTGAAATGCCTTGAGATAGAGCAGGGTCACGAAGGCTCCTTCATCCGAAATGGCAGCCCAGGGTGACCCAGGTGCGGATCAGGTGCAGGCGGCGGTGGAAAAAATGATCGGCTCCGGGAATGACCAGAACCGGCAGGTCCTGGGGCCTTGCCCAGTCCAGCACGTGTTGCAGGGGAATGGTGTCATCCATTTCACCGTGGATCACAAGGGTGTCTTGGGGGTTCACGGGCCCCATGGGGCATGTCCCCACGGCCGGACCGACCAGGATCAGCTTGCGACAGGGAAGATGGCGCGCCACTTCGCTCTGGACATAGGCTCCGAATGAGAACCCTGCCAGAAACAGGGGAATGTCCGGATAGTAGGCACGCAGATATTCGTGGACTGCCAGCCAGTCTTCCGTCTCCCCCTTGCCGTGGTCGTGGAGACCTTCGCTGGCGCCTACCCCGCGAAAATTCATGCGAGCCGCGACACAACCCATCTGAACAAACGTGCTGGCCAGGGTCTGGGTGACCTTGTTGTCCAGGGTGCCACCGTAAAGCGGGTGCGGGTGTGCCACCAGGGCAAGCGCCCGGGCATCGCCAGCCGGCAGGTTGATGACGGTTTCGAGCTGGCCTGCGGGGCCGCTGATCAGGATGGCGTTGCGTGATTCTGGCATGAGGGTGTGTGTTACGAATCGCCGGGCCAGGCGATCTGCCGGAAGGTGGTGCGAAAGCGCTGGCCCCGTCGCACATAACTGTCGGCATTGGCCTGCAATCCTGATATTTCTTCAGCCGTCAGTGAACGCAGGATACGCCCC
>JAKBAT010000068.1 GCA_021808815.1 Pseudomonadota bacterium | reverse complement strand
ACATAAACTCCTCGCGAAGTTGAGACACCTCGGCGCCATGCCGCTGCCCTACCGCGTCATAACATTCTGGTTGGCGTACGATTTGGGTACACCAAAAACGTCACAAATATTACCCTGACACATAACATCAGTAGCGCCCTGTTGACAGATGGCAGGGCAGTCAAAAAGTGTAAGGTTTTCTCCAAGGCTGCCGTAATTCTCTCTGATAGGGGACGATGGGGGAAATATTGCGTGCACACTACAGTTGTAAAAAGGGGCCTAAATGACTGGGCCAGCTTTTTGAACCAGATTGAAATCCCAGTTCTCGCCAGCACTGGCCAGTCCCTGTCAAAATTGCGCCAAAATGAAGACGATGAAGACGCTCGACTTATCTCCCGCATTGTCCTGCGCGACCCTTTGATGACCGTCAAGCTGTTGCGCTACCTGCAGCAGCATAAGCGCGGAGGACAGCAATCCGAAATCATTTTGGTGGAACAGGCAATCCTGATGCTGGGAATCAACCCGTTTTACAAGAACGTTCCCGACTCACCCACGGTCGAGTCCATGTTGGAAACCTGTCCCGATGCGCAGGCCTGTCTGCTGCAGGTACTCGACCGTTCTCGGCGTGCTGCAGAATTTGCCGTGTACTGGGCTGCACGACTCAATGATCTGCATTTCGATGAAATTTACATTGCCGCCCTGCTGCATGACCTTGCTGAAATCCTGTTATGGTGTTTTTCCCCAATGGACATGCTGCAGATCCATCAACTTCAATCCAATGACAGGAACCTGCGCAGCCGGGTCGCACAAGAAAGCGTGATGGGATTTTCTTTCCAAGACCTGGGGCGGCTGTTGATCCAGCAGTGGTCGCTGCCGCAACTACTGCAGATGCTACTCGATCCTGAAGAGTCACAACATTCACGAGTGCGCAATGTCATCCTGGCGGTGAACCTGGCGCGCCATTCTGCCAGAGGCTGGGAAGACCCTGCTCTGCCTGACGATTATCGGGATATTGGGGCTTTGTTGCATCTTCCGGTTGAAAAAGTCATGGAAATGGTGTGCCCCAACCCATCCCATGCCCCTGAAATCCGGTAGAGGTTCAGTTTGCCAATCACCACAAGCCAGGTCATTGCTGTCGGCGCATCCACGGGGGGAACGGAGGCGTTGAGGGATTTCCTTAGCCAGCTTTCTCCACAAATCCCAGGATTGATGATCGTACAGCACATGCCGGAAGCCTTCATCCGCTCCTTTGCGGCACGATTGGATGAACTGTGCCCCATCAAGGTTCAGGAGGCAGTCCATGGCATGCCGATTCTGCCTGGAAACGCCTATATAGCACCAGGACATTCCCATCTCCTGCTGGAAAAATCAGGAAATATGTATCGCACGGTACTCAGCCAAAGCCCTCCTTTTAACCGACATCGCCCCTCAGTGGATGTATTGTTCAAGGCCATGGCAAAGATCGTTGGGAAACAGGCAGTCGGCATTCTCCTGACCGGGATGGGAAAAGATGGGGCTGCAGGGCTTCTCGAAATGAAGCAGGCAGGATCTTACAATTTTGCTCAAAATGAAGACACCTGTATTGTTTTTGGGATGCCCAAGGAGGCGATTGCCCTGGGTGCCGTCGATGAAGTCGTTTCAATTAAAGATCTGGCCGGACGCGTCACACTGCACTGCCAGAGAATGGAGTGATTTGCGTTTCCTTTCCTGCGGGCAACTGAAAATCCATCTGCCACTTCGTGATCACCCACCTCGCAAAAGCGTATCCTTATGTGCCAAAATAAACTCTCGGCATAAATTTACCGGTGACTACTACCTTCAAAGGATGCATGAGTTCCGCCGCCAAAAAACCTCCTGAAACCGAGCCAACTCTGGACCCTGACGATTGGTCCGATTTCCGGGTGACCAGCCATCGCATGCTGGATGACATGCTGGACTATCTGGAGCACTTGAGGGAGCGGCCTGTTTGGCAGCCCATCCCTCAAGCTGTCCGCGATCAATTCCATTCGGCATTGCCCGAGAGCCCCCAGACTTTGTCCGAGATTCACCATCAGTTTATGCAGACGATCCTGCCTTACACGGTTGGAAACGCCCACCCGGGATTCATGGGATGGGTACATGGCGGAGGAACGCCTGTTGGCATGTTGGCTGACATGTTGGCATCGGGAATCAATACAAACCTGGGTGGGCGTGACCAGATCCCGATTGCCGTTGAGCGTCAAATTCTGGAATGGGTACGCGAACTGTTTGGTTTTCCTGACACCGCCAGTGGCCTCTTTGTCACTGGAACGTCCATGGCCAACCTCATCAGCGTATGGGTTGCCAGGACTGCTGCGCTGGGCCCGGAAGTACGCGAACAAGGCATGGCAGCGGCCGAAAAGACGCCTCTTACTGCCTACGCATCCACTGGTGCCCATGGCAGTATTGCACAGGCCCTCGATTTGGTCGGGCTCGGTACTGCATCACTGCGCAAGGTCCCCGTCAATGACCGGTTCGAAATGGATCTGGCACAGCTGGAGGACATGATTGCGAAGGACATTGAGTCCGGTTTCAGGCCTTTTATGGTCATCGGCACTGCTGGAACTGTGGATGTTGGTGCCATTGATGATCTCGAGGGACTTTCCAGCATCTGCCAGAGCAAAGCGCTTTGGTTTCATGTGGATGGCGCTTTCGGCGCATTGGGGCGCTTGTCTTCCGAGATCGCACCATGTCTGAAAGGCATCGAGCGGGCTGACTCGATCGCATTCGATTTCCACAAATGGGGCCAGGTGCCCTATGACGCAGGCTTTATTTTGATCCGGGACGATGCATTGCATCGTCAAACATTTGCCTCTCCGGCAGCTTACCTCCACCGGGAAACTCGGGGAGTTGCCGCCGGATCCTACTGGCCCTGTGATTATGGACCCGACTTGTCTCGCGGATTTCGCGCTCTTAAGACCTGGTTCACGTTCAAGGCATACGGAACAGAGCAATTGGGAAGCGTGATTGCCCACACCTGCAGGCTGGCACACTATCTGGGGTCATGCATAGAAAACCTCCCTGAGCTGGAACTGCTGGCACCTGTTTCCCTCAACATTGTCTGTTTTCGTTACCGCAGTGCTGATGCCAACAAAGCCAACCGGTACATCGTCACTGAACTCCATGAATCCGGCCTTGCCGTGCCCTCCACTACGATCATTCGGGATATGCTCGCCATACGTGTGGCCATCGTCAATCACCGCACCCGCCAATCTGATATCGACCAATTGTTGCAAGCCGTTCTAAGGATTGGCGCAGGGTTGGAAAAGGCATGACCTCCGAACTGCAAGGCATGGCGGCCTTGATGACCCTGGCCTTCCAGGGTGCTGACCTGACGCCGATCGGCAGCCGGCTGATCGAAAGTGCGGGAAGCTATCCAGCCTCGTCGAACGCAGATGCCCTGCTCGACCTTTCCATCCTGTTGCATCTCAGGGGTAATCACGACATTGCCCTGAGCGTACAGGCCCAGGCCCTGAAATTGCGTCAGATATATACGCTGCCCGCACGGCAGGGGCCGGCAATTCGCCTGCTTGCCATCGTGACTCCGGGCGATTTGTCTGCCAATACGCCGCTGGAATTTCTGGTAAAGGATTCGGACATTGAACTCACCCTGCTTTATCTTTCCACAACCCTGCCATTTCCTGATCCCATTCCAGAGCACGACGTCGCATTCATCGCGGTAGGAGAGTCAGAATCCGCCCTGCCACTGCTTTTCGCATTGTCAGATCTTGCCAAGATCTGGCCACGCCCCGTACTCAATGCGCCTGACAGGATTGCCCAACTCTCTCGCAACCAGGTCAGCACGATCCTGCAAGACGCACCTGGCATATACATCCCCCCCTCGATCAGGATTCCCCGGGACCAACTGATGAACATGGCCTTGGGAATCCATAACCCGCACAAAAATATTTTGGGGCTGAATTTCCCGGTCATTATCCGTCCTCTGGATTCCCACGCAGGAAAGGGACTGATCAAGGCAGACTCAAGCAATACCATTGCCACCTACCTTGAGGTCCACAATGAAACGGAGTTCTATATTTCCGAGTATGTGGATTACTGCAGTAGGGACGGCCAGTTCCGGAAATACCGTATCGTTCTCATCGACGGTAAGCCTTTTGCCAGCCATATGGCCCTGTCCGACCATTGGATGATTCATTACCTGAATGGTGGCATGACAGAATCTGCGGAAAAAAGAGAAGAAGAAGCCCGCTTCATGTCCACATTCGACAAGAAATTCGCAGTACGTCATCAAATAGCACTGCAAACCATATATGAACGTTTTGGCCTTGACTATCTTGTGATCGATTGCGCCGAAACCACTTCAGGCCAGCTGCTGGTATTTGAAGTGGATAGCAGCGCAGTCGTACATGCCATGGATTCGGTGGACATGTTTCCCTACAAGCAACCCCAGATGCAAAAGATTTTCTCCGCATTTCGGGCAATGCTCGTAAGCGCCATGGCCAGAAATGTTGAATGAAACTTGCCTGGCCCTGACTCAGGATGGTGATCCCCGCATTGAGATCGACGCCCCCTGTCTTGCCAACAGCTACGGGTGCACCCCATTTCCGGATTCAGGGCTTCTGGATTTTGGATCCTCCACTGCGTCGGTAATTTCCCCCCAGGGTTATGCTGCCGCAGAAGGTTTGCTGCAACAGTTGCTCGCATCGGGTAATGGCACCGCCCTTCCGCAGGACCTCCTGCGGGAAACGCGGCGACTTCGCAGGGAAATTCTGAATCTCAACGCATTGCAGGCGCCCGAAGAACCTTGCCTCATACTCACTGCCTCAGGCACTGATGCGTTGCGCAGGGCTGTTGAAATCAGCCTCCATGATCATCCCAGGCTTCCTGTCATTCTGATGGTAGACGCCGCCGAATCCGGAAGCAAAGTTCCCGACGCAATGTCGACGCCCCGCAGGCTCCCCATTGTCCCGATCATGGCCAGGGACCCTTCCGGCGCCCTGCGCCCTCGAGACGTTGTGGCACAGGAAGCACAGGAAGCTGCCGTAACCATCCTTGCAAAGGGCCACCCGCTTCTTCTGGTTGTCACCGACGTCACCAAAACTGGATTGATTGTCCCCGAACTGTCTTTGTTGGATACACTGAGGGCGTTAGACCCAGGCCGGGTTTCTGTTCTCGTGGACGCCTGCCAGTACAGGATGACCCCCCTGACATTGCGCTCCTATCTCTCGCGCAACTGTATGGTAGCGTTGACAGGCTCAAAATTTGCAGGGGGCCCTGCCTTTTCCGGAGCTCTCCTGGTTCCTGCGGCACATCCCAAATCCCCCTTGAAATCTGCCATGGCAGAAGAGAGCCTGCCACTCGGCCAGTTGTTGCGATGGGAAGCCGCCCTCGAGGAACTGCGGCGATTTCATCGACTTCCGGAAGCACATGTGTCTGGATTTTTACAAGAGTTCGCATCTGTTATGCGCCAACATCTGGAGCAACATCCCCAGCTGGAACAGCTTCCAGTCTTTCCCCTGGATCGCAGCAGTTTGAAGGATCGTCAGGAATGGGATTCCTGCCAAACAATTTTTCCATTTCTGCTTTATGCCTCCGCGGGAAAAATGCGGCAGTTACTGACAAGTGAGCAAACCCTTTCCGTATTCCATTACCTCCAGGAAAATCCTGGCAATGGAAAAAGTTTTTCCCTGCGAGGCAGGCTTGGGCAGCCAGTGTACTGTGGCATGCGCAACGGCAGGCCAGCCAGCGCTTTGAGATTGTGCGTTGGGGCCCGAACAATCATGGACGCGTACGAGAAAGGAACTGCACTGGTCATTCAAAATGCAGTGGCTTTACTCGAACATGCGGTGCACATCGCGACACGGTTCAAGGAGTAACCCCCACCACGCCACTGCCATTGGCGGTACCGGTGATCAATCGCCCGGATGCCATGCGGATTTGCACGCTTTGCCCTTCTGCCGCATTGCTCATCGCCTGGCCTTCGGTCATCACCTTGAATCCCGTTCCCTGTACCTGCACCTGCACTGGCTCCCCCTGGCGGATGACATAACGATTGCGCAACATTTCCTGCCGGATCACTTGCCCGGCGCCGATGCCTTGCCTGACCACTTTGCCAATGGCCTGTGACAGGTCGGTCAGGGTATCCGGCTGCGTGATTTCGCCAACCTGTTCGACCAGATCCTCCGCTGTCAGAACCCGCTCGGCAGACAATATCGTTCGTGCCATGACCAATGTACTTTTAAGTGACACCTGCACGGGAACGTAAATCGTCCAGCCGGCACCTTCCTCAGGTCTGGAACAGCGAACACCTACAGTGCCACGTCCCAGGATTTTCCCTCCCGGAGGAACAAAAGGCTCCAGTGCCGGACAGTATGCCAACAGGAGTCTCGTGTCGAGCGGACCCACCGCAATGACGGGATTGCCGCGAAATACCCCGACCTGATCCTGGACAAATCGCAGAACCGCCTGGCGCACGACTTCGTGGTCCTGATGCATGCCCTCTGCTGAAGCAAAGAGCCCTGAGCAAGCCCACAACGCGAGAATGATTTTCACGGCTTTCATGGACGCTATTCTCTTCTGCAATCGGGCGAAGAGGAAAGCCTTTTAAGGAAGGAATTGAACCCTTATCCTGCCTTTAATCGCCTGATCCTGAAAACAGGCTCTTCATTACCATTGTTTCCAAGCCCTTCCCATCAACCACTGGAGCGCCCGTCCCCATGACCAGCAGAATTGATCTGGCGCTCCAGTTTCAGGAAACCGCTCTGCGCTTGCGAGAAAAGCGGCAGGAAGTGATCGCTTCCAATATTGCCAATGCCGACACGCCACATTACCAGGCACGCGATATCGACTTTTCCAGTGCCCTGCACAACGCGCTTGCCGGGAACAACCAGAGCCTGCCCCTGGCATGCCGGGATCAACGGCACCTCGGCACTGGCACCACTTCCTCGTCTGATGGGACACCCCTGCTCTATCGCTCGGTCATTCAACCCAGTGCCGACGGCAATACTGTTGACATGAATGTGGAACGGGCAAACTTCTCTGAAAACACGATCCGTTACGAGGCCAGCCTGAAATTTGCCAGCCAGCAGATTAAAGATGTTATTACTGTGCTGCAGGGATAACGCTTCATGTCACTGTTTAATATTCTCAACATTGCCGGATCTGCACTCACCGCACAATCTGAGCGCCTGAATGTAGTGGCCAGCAATCTGGCCAACGCAGATAGTGCTACCGGCCCGGATGGGCAACCTTATCACGCAAAGCAAGTCGTGTTCAGTGCCGCCCCAATGCCAGGTGGCGCCGGTACCGCAGTGCAGGTTCAAGGGGTGGTCGATGACCCTACTCCCATGAAAACCGTTTACGACCCTGGAAACCCGATGGCGAATAATGCCGGGTACGTCACCATGCCGAATGTCAACGTGGTGGAAGAAATGGTCAACATGATTTCTGCTTCACGTTCTTACCAAAATAACGTGGAAGTGATGAACACATCGAATGCACTCCTTCTCAAAACACTCACCATTGGACAATAGGAGTCATCTCCGTGACCACCACTGCTACCGCCAACCCTACTGCAAGCCTGATTGCCTCCCTTAATAGCGCCAATAGCTCCATTGCCAACTCAGGCACGTCCACCACAGGCTCCACCACGAGTTCCAGCACGAGCGCAGCCGGTTTGCAAGACAGCTTCATGACATTGCTCGTCACCCAACTGCAAAACCAGGATCCGCTCAATCCCATGGACAGCGGGCAGATGACTTCCCAATTGGCCCAGATCAGTACAGTAGACGGAATCAACAAGCTGAATACGACACTGCAGGCACTCAATACCAGCATGTCCACCAGTCAGTCCATGTCGGCCGCCATGGGGCTCATCGGTCACAATATCCTGGCACCCGGGTCTGCCATCAGTTTGACATCCGGATCTCCAGCTTCGGCAGGGGTTCAGCTTTCTCAGCCTGTGGACAACCTCGTCGCCACAATCGTGAACTCTTCCGGGCAAACCGTTCGCACCCTGCAACTTGGTGCCCAAAAGGCTGGCGTGTTGCCTATCAGCTGGGATGGCCTGACGGATTCCGGAGCAACGGCCGCCGCCGGGAATTACACACTGACCGCGACCGCGACGCAGGGCGGCAACAATGTGCCCGTCACCACACTCTCCAGCGGCACTGTCGATTCGGTATCGCTAGGCTCACAGGGCGCCTCATTAAACGTCAGCCTGCTCGGCAACGTCGCCCTTTCTTCAATCGCCATGGTCAAGTAATCAATCAAGGGGGCAAGTCAAAATGGGATTTCAGCAAGCGCTCAGCGGGCTCGATGCGGCAACCAGTCAACTGGATACTATCGGCAACAATATCGCCAATGCCAACACGGTAGGATTCAAGGCATCCACTGCCCAGTTTGCGGATGTTTTCGCCGCTTCGCTGAATGGATCCGGCGGTGACCAGAATGGCATCGGCACCAAGGTGTCTGCCATCACACAACAATTTTCCCAGGGCAACATCACTGCCTCGAACAATTCTCTCGACATGGCCATCAACGGGCAGGGGTTTTTCCGCATGAGCCAGAACGGGAGCATTTCGTATAGCCGGGATGGGCAGTTTGAGTTGGATAAGAACGGCAATCTGGTCAATGCCCAGGGGCTGCAACTGACCGGATATCAGGCTGACACTAGCGGTAACATCGTGACTGCCACTCCGGTACCCCTCAATATTCCAACTGCCAACCTGAGCCCCAGTGCCACTGCCAACGCTGTCATCGGACTCAACCTTGATTCCACCACCACGGCACCCACGGGGGCCACTTTCAACCCGAGCGATCCGACAACTTTCAATAATTCCACTTCCCTGACCATTTATGACAGTTTGGGTAACAGTCATGTGGCAACGCTGTATTTTTCCAAGGACAGCACGGTGCCAGCTGCAATTTCGACCGCCACACCCACTGCTTCCACTGCCTGGAGCACCTATCTCACCATTGACGGGAATGCCGTCCCCAGCGCCGGGACTGCCATTGGCTCGCTTGGATTCAATGCCAGCGGTTCCCTGGTATATCCGCCCGCCACCTCCTCTTTGAAAACGGGTCAACTCCAGATCCCCATCACATTGACCAACGGAGCAACAAGCCCCCAGCAAGTCACGCTCGACTTTTCTTCCTCGTCCCAGTATGGCGCCCCATTTGGAGTCAACCAGCTGACCCAGGATGGTTTCACTTCAGGCCAGTTGAGCGGTTTCAGCACAAGCCCCTCGGGCGTCATTCAAGGTCGTTATTCCAATGGCCAGACAAAAAACCTGGGACAGATCGTTCTGGCCAACTTTACCGCCCCCCAGGGACTGAATCCATTGGGCAACAGTCAATGGGCGGAAACTACGAGTTCTGGGCCAGCCCTGGTGGGAGCGGCTGCCACCGGCAGCCTTGGAGCCATACAGTCGGGTGCCGTTGAATCGTCCAACGTGGATTTGACTTCCGAACTGGTCAACATGATCACGGCGCAGCGCGATTACCAGGCCAATGCCCAGGCCATCAAGACAGAAGACCAGATCCAGCAGACCCTGGTCAACCTGAGATAAGAGAATATTCTTCCGTGGATCATCTCATTTACACGGCCATGACGGGAGCCTCGCACATCCTGGATCGTCAGGCTTCCCTGTCCTCCAACCTGGCTAACGCCAACACAACAGGCTACCGCAGCACCATCAATGCCTTCAGCGCCATTCCTATCAATGGTGAAGGCGCTCCTACCCGTACCTTTGTCACCAA
>JAKBAT010000002.1 GCA_021808815.1 Pseudomonadota bacterium | reverse complement strand
GGGGTCGGATATTACGCCACCCAGCGCTCCAACTCATTGCTGCTGGAAGCCCTGCCGGGTGGTTTCAAGGTGGGATTGCGCAAGCTCTGGTAAGCGTCAGTTCACCAGTTTGGGGGGGCCCACGACCCCGTAGGAAGTGCCGATGCCGCTCGCTCCGTTGGGAGTGCAACCGTTGGCGAACTGGACCGTGACAGACTTGTTGTTGCCGCCACTCGCAGACAGCACATCGAGGCAGGCGAGGGCCTGCACGTTCTGGCTGCTGCCCTGCTGGATGCTGGAAACCACCGGCACCGTGGAATACTGGCAGGTGCCCGTGCCGGAAGCGCTGCAGGCATTGACCAAGTCGTAGAGGTTGGTCTTGTCGCCATTCTGTATGTAGACCGAGTTGCCGGCTGCAACGGCGCTCTGGTTGCCATTGTTGATGCATTGCTGGTCCGAGCTGTCGCTATCGTCACCGTTACTTCCATTGAGCGGGGCCCACTGTGCCGAAATGCAATTGTTGCCGTCGCCCCCACCATTGCCATTGTTATGGCCATGGCCTTGGAATCCGTTACCACCACCATCCCCACCCCCGCCGCCTTGCCCGTTGTATTGGTAGTTGAGGCCGATCTGGATCTGGTAGGGCTGGTTGGTGGAGGGGTCGATTGCAGGCTGATTGTTTTGCGTGTCCCAATACTGACTGACCAGGCACTGGCTGATGGCCAGGGGCAGGTTGGTGCCATTGGTGGAAATGGACGTGGGCGTCTGGACTGCGGCAATGGAGGAAGCTGTCACGGAAGTGGCCGATATTCCCAGCAGTCCGCCGAAGAACAGCGGGACCGATTTGGTCATGCTGACCTGGATGGCTGCAGCATTGAAGGAAGCGGAGGGTTTCAGGGTTTGCAGGTAGGCCGCGTTGGCGCTCACGACATCAGACTGGCCTACGGTTTCATTCAGGGAGACGGCGCTCAGGGCGTTGGTCACGGCTGGTCCAGATTGGGAAAAGTCAGGTGTATTGCTGCCCTGTGCATAAAGAAGAGAGGCGCCACGCAGCGCTGCTGCATCCGTGGCACCCTGGATGCGTGTCCGCTCCAGCAGGATGTGCCCGCTCTCGATGGCAAAGCCCGTGATGCTGAGCAGTGCGAGCAGGCTCAAGGCAGCAAGGACGGAGATGAAACCTTTTTGTGCGGGGAGGGAGGGAATGTCTGTCCACATGTCAGGAAATTTCCGGCAGGAATCCATAAAAGTGCCTAATGGCCGAATTTACCAGATTTCCGTAAGAGGACGCCCGCAAATGTCAAGGGTTTGCCATGGCCTGGTTATGCCCCATAATGCAGGGCAGCACGACACAACTTTGTGATTTCATGAATCTTTCGAACAAACAAAACTACGCCATGCTGGCCCTGGGGGCCTTGGGTGTTGTGTATGGCGATATCGGCACCAGCCCCCTGTACACCCTGAACACGATTTTTACCGCCGGGGTTCATCCGCCGGCCCTGAATCCGGAAAATATCCTGGGCATCCTGTCCCTGATTTTCTGGTCCCTGATGATCGTGGTGTCCTTCAAGTATGTGGCGTTCATCATGCAGGCGGACAATCGGGGCGAAGGCGGGATCATTGCCTTGCTGGCACTGGCGCTGAGCAAAATGCCGGAGCAGGGGCGCACCAGCTCCGCCATCCTGGCGATGGGCCTCTTTGGCGCTGCCCTGTTCTACGGTGACGGTGTCATCACACCGGCCATTTCAGTGATTTCTGCCGTGGAAGGGTTACAGGTGGCAAGCCCCGTTTTCAAGGAGATGGTCGTTCCCATCACGCTGGTGATCCTGGTGCCGCTGTTCCTTTTCCAGCGCAAGGGAACGGCTCGCGTCGGCGCGCTATTCGGTCCCCTCATGATGCTCTGGTTTGCCGTGCTCGCGCTGTTGGGGGTGAAAGGCATCCTGATCGAGCCTTCCATCCTCTTCGCCCTGAACCCGATGCATGGGGTTCGATTCTTTACTGCCGCTCCATTGATCGGTTTCCTGTCACTGGGGGGGGTGGTGCTGGCGCTGACAGGGGCTGAAGCCCTGTATGCCGACATGGGACATTTCGGGAAAAAACCGATCCAGCTTGCCTGGTTCTGCCTGGTCCTGCCGGCGTTGCTGCTCAATTACTTTGGCCAGGGGGCGCTCCTGATCCAGAATCCCAAGGCCATCGAGAATCCTTTTTATATGCTGGCGCCCGAATGGGCACTCTACCCCATGGTGATCCTGGCCACGGTGGCCACGATCATTGCCTCACAGGCCGTGATCTCGGGCGCGTTTTCCATGACGGACCAGGCCATCAAGCTTGGGTATGCCCCGCGCATGACCGAACTGCATACCTCCGAGGCCGAGATTGGCCAGATCTATGTTCCCGGCATCAACCTGATCCTGATGGTGGCCGTCATTGCCCTGGTGCTGGGATTCAAAACCTCTGCCAACCTGGCGACGGCCTATGGCATTGCTGTCAGCGGCACCATGCTGTTGACCACCATCATTGCCTTCTTCGTGGTGCGTCGTTTGTGGGGATGGGGTCGGCTCAAGGGAGGGTTGCTGATTGCCACCCTGATGGTGGTGGACGTGTCTTTTTTCAGTGCCAATGCCATCAAGGTCGAAGAAGGGGGATGGCTTCCGTTGGGGCTGGGATGCACGATATTCTTGTTGATGACCACCTGGAAGCAGGGGCGGACCATGGTGGCCGAACGCATGAAGCGCGAAGCCATTGCCTTGAAATCCTTCGTGTCGATGCTGTCGTCCGGTTCCATCACACGCGTGCCGGGGACTGCGGTATTCCTGACCACCAACCCGGATGGCGTGCCCAGCGCTCTCATGCACAACATGAAGCACAACAAGGTCATTCACGAGCAGGTCATCATCCTCGCCGTCCGCGTCCTGGAAATTCCCCACGTGACGGAATCGGAGCACCTGGAGTACGAGGACCTGGGCCATCAATTCCATTGCATGATCCTGCGTTTCGGGTTCATGGATGATCCCAACGTGCCACTTGTCCTGTCCCAGCAGAAGTACCTGCCGCTGGAACCCATGGATACGTCCTATTTCCTGTCCCGCGAAACCCTCATTCCCCAGAAGGGGTCGGAAATGCCCCTGTGGCGGCAAAAGCTGTTTGTCACCATGTTCCGCAATTCCGGCAGTGCCGTGGCTTTCTTCAAAATCCCCCCCAATCGTGTTGTGGAAATCGGGGCCCAGATCACTCTGTAACCTGCGAATCCTTCGGGGGTTCTCCTTGCGCAAGGTGTTGTGGCAGGTTGTTCTGGGGTGCCTCGTGCTTTATCTGTTCTACCTGTTTTTCGAGGCAATGTTCTGGGGTGGGGGCGACCCTGCCTTCCTGAGGCAGCCTATCGGCACCGTGGTGGGTGGGATGGTGCCCGGGGCCGGAATCGAACCGGCACGACCGATGAGGGTCGAGGGATTTTAAGTCCCTTGTGTCTACCAGTTTCACCACCCGGGCAGCTTTCGCATTTTACCGGGTTCGGCGGTACGCTGGGGTGAAATGGTCTGGAGCGAAGGTGACGGCATGATGGCGGCGGCGGGGTCCGGACCAGTGCTGGAAGGCGGGATTGCAGCGGTCGCATTGTCCACAGTACCCGGAATGGGCTTCTCCAAAGTAACCCAGTAGTGCCTGGCGACGGCAACCGGTGCCCAGGCAAAAGGCACCCAGAGCATCCAGCCGCCGTTGCTCGATGTCCTTGCGTTCTCTGGAACGGTGGCCATGATCGAGCCGGGATTGCTGTGCTGCCAGGTCATCCCTGTGAAAGAGGAGCAGGGCTTCTGCCGGCATGCCGTCGCGGCCGGCCCGACCTGTTTCCTGGTAGTAGCTCTCGAGGTTCTTCGGGCTTTGCAGGTGGATGACGAAGCGCACATCCGGTTTGTCCACACCCATGCCAAAAGCGATGGTGGCGACCATGATGGTACAGGAGGAGGCCAGGAAGCCGGACTGGTGGGCTTCCCGCAGGGACATGGAAAGCCCGGCATGGTAGGGAACGGCCGGCCATCCCTGGTGCTGCAGCCATTGGGCCATGCTTTCCACCTGGCGGCGTGACTGGCAATACAGGATGCCGCTGTGATGCGGATGGCGATGCTGCAGGAACGATGTGATCTGTGCCCAGGGGTTGTCCTTGGGGTGGATACAGTAGCCCAGGTTTTTCCGGTCGAAGCTGCTGATGAACTGGCGTCCCTCCTGCAGGCGCAATTGACTGATGATTTCCTCGCGGGTCTGGGGATCGGCGGTGGCCGTCAGCGCAATGCGCGGGACTTGTGGAAAATGCTGGTGAAGCAGGCAAAGCTGCCGGTACTCGGGGCGAAAGTCGTGCCCCCATTCCGCAATGCAATGGGCCTCGTCAATGGCAAACAAACCCAACCCGATGTCACGATGCCACTGTTGCAGCAGGGCCAGAAACCCGGGCTGTGACAGACGTTCGGGAGAAACATACAGCAATTTGAGCCGGCCCTCGCCGATCTGGCGCAGCAGGGCCTGCGAGGCCGCGGCGCCTTGGGTGGAATTGAGGCAGGCGGCGGGTATGCCATGGCGTTGCAGTGCCCCTACCTGGTCCTGCATGAGGGCGATGAGGGGTGATATCACGAGGGTGAGCCCTGGCCGCAGCAGGGCAGGGATCTGGTAGCAAAGGGATTTGCCGCCACCGGTGGGCATGAGGACGAGGGCATGTCCACCGTTGGTCACGTGGTGGATGATGGTGTCTTGCGGATCGCGAAACGAGGCGTAGCCAAATACCTGTTGCAGGGTCTGCAGTGCTGTGGTCATCCCCGTAGTGTGCAAGGACTATGACGGTTCTTCGGGCTGATCAGGTGAAATAAATTGTCAAATTTCCTGTCTCGCTTCGCCGGTAGAATGCACCATGAGTCTTGTGAGAGAATTCGCCCCTTCTCAATTTTGTTCGGGAGTCGCGATGCAATCCCATCGTTGGATCCGCGTGGACAGTCCTGGGGGCGGGACGTTCGAGGCGTACCTGAGCCTGCCCCCCGCGGGGCGTGGCCCCGGCATCGTGCTGGTGCAGGAAATCTTCGGCGTGAACGCCCATATCCGAGGCGTGGCCGACCAATATGCCATGGATGGTTTTGTGGTCATTGCCCCGGACATTTTCTGGCGGCAGTCGCCCCGCGTGGAGTTGGGGTACGATGACCTGAGCGTTGCCCAGGGCCGGACGCTCAAGGCAGGCCTCGATTTTTCCAGTGCCGTGGCGGATTTGTCGGCCACGGCGACCGCTTTGTCCCGGCGGCCGGAACTGGAGGGGAAAGTGGCCGTGCTGGGCTACTGCATGGGAGGATTGCTCGCCTACCTGCTGGCAACCCATGGAGGCGTGGACGCCGCGGTCTGCTATTACGGCGCCGGGATTGACAGCCGCCTGGAGCAGTCGTCCGGCATCAAGTGCCCCATGCTGTTTCATTTTGGCGAGAAGGACGACCTGATCCCCGCCAGTGCGATCCGCTCAGTTTCGAAAGCCTTTGCCCACCAGGCGGATGCCTGGGTGCAAACCTATCCCGGCGTGGATCATGGTTTCAATTGCTGGTCGCGCAGCGCCTACGACCAGCAGGCAGCAGCCCTGGCACGGGGACGCACGCTGGAGTTCCTGTCGATTTACCTGTAGCGCATGGCGGTCAGCCGCCCAGATACGCGGCAATGACGCGGGGATCGTCCACCAGTTCCCGGGCAGGTCCGCTCAGGCTGAAGGTGCCGGTTTCCATGACATAGGCCCGATCGGCCAGGCGCAATGCCTGCCGTACGTTTTGTTCCACCAGCAGGATCGTCATTCCCTGCTCGTGGATTTCCCGCAGGATCGCAAAGATATCCCGCACCACCAGAGGCGCGAGCCCCATGGAAGGCTCATCCAGCATGAGCAGCTTGGGCTGGGAGAGCAGTGCGCGTCCCAGAGCGAGCATCTGTTGTTCGCCTCCGGACAGGTTGCCGGCCAGTTGGTGTGCACGCTGCCGAAGAATGGGAAAGCGTTCGAAGATGGGGGTGATGTTGGGGGTACCCGGTTGGGTGAAGGCCCCCAGCTGAAGGTTTTCCAGGACCGTCAAGGTCTTGAGGATGGCCCTGCCTTCAGCCACCTGCACCAGCCCGCCGATGACGCGCTGATGAGGACTCCAGTGCGTGATGTCCTGGCCTTCCCATAGGATTTTTCCGGAGCGTGGACGAACCAGCCCCGACAGGGTCATGAGGGTGGTGCTTTTGCCGGCCCCATTGGCGCCCACGAGTGCCACCATTTCTCCCGTCCGTACCTCGAGGCAGATATCCCGGACGGCTTCCACGTGCCCATAGGCGACGCGCAGGTGGTCGACCTGCAGCAGGCATTGGGCAGCGGGGGGCGGCGGGGCGCTCATGCGCTTTCTTCCTGTCCCAGGTAGGCTTCGATGACGGCCGGGTTTGCCTGGATCTGTGCAGGAGACCCCTGGGCAATGACGTGGCCAAAATTGAGGACGGCCAGGGTGTCGCAGAGCCCCATCACAAAGCGCATGTCATGCTCGATCAGCAGTACGGTCATGTGATCCTGCCGCAGGGATTTGACCAGCGACATGATTTCATTTTTTTCAGTGGAATTCATGCCGGCTACGGGTTCGTCCAGCAGGAGAAGCCGTGGTTCTGCCGCCAGTGCGCGCGCGATTTCCAGCTTGCGCTGGTTGCCGTAGGAAAGATTGCCGGCCAGTTCATTATCATGACCGGCCAATCCCACCCGTTCGAGCAGTTGCCTTGCCTGCTGTCTTGCCCCTGCTTCTGCCTGGCGGAATGCGCGGGTGCGGAGCATCCATCCCAAGGTGCCGTAGGCAAGGCGGGCGTGCATGCCTACCACCACGTTGTCGATCAGCGTCATTTCCGAAAACAGCCGGATGTTTTGGAATGTCCGGGCAATGCCGCAGGTTGCAATGCGGTGGGGCGGCATCTGCAGCAAGTTGTGCCCTTCAAAGGAAAGCGTGCCTTCCGAAGGGCGGAACAACCCGGTGATCACGTTGAAAAGCGTGGTTTTCCCCGCCCCATTGGGGCCGATCAAGCCCTGGATGCCGCCCTTTTCCACGGTCAGCGTGACGTCGTCAAGGGCGCGTACGCCGCCAAAATGATGGGAAATGCGATGCAGGGCCAGCATGGGGATCACTTCCCGGGGCGCCGTCGAAAGCGCAAGGGCGCCCAGATGCCCTGGGGCATGAACAGCACGACGGCAATGAGGATGAGGCCGTTGGCAGCCATGCGGAATTCCTGCAGTCCCCGCAGCAGTTCCGGCAGCAGCGTGATGAGGGCGCCTCCCAGCAGCGGGCCTGCCACGCCCTGTATGCCGCCCAGGACAGCCATGGTGAGGATGTCCACGGCGCTTTCAAAGCCGAAATTGCCCGGGCTGAGCGTGAAGGTGTAGTGGGCATTGAGGCCGCCCGCCAGTCCGGCAATGGCAGCACCCAGCACGAAAGCCAGCAGTTTGACGCGTTCGGTGGCGATTCCCATCAGGCGTGCCGCGGTCTCGTCCTCGCGGATGGCTTCGAAGGCGCGTCCGACCTTGGAATGGCGCAATGCCTGCAAAAGGGCCACAGTCACGACCAGTGCCAGCAGCACGTGCCACCATTCGGTCAGCAGGGGAATCCCGTTCAAACCCAGGGGCCCCCCCGTGATCTCCAGGTTGAGCGCGATGACGCGCACCACTTCGCCAAATCCCAGCGTGGCCATGGCGAGATACACCCCGGACAGGCGCAGTACCGGAACCCCGATCAGGAGGGCCACTGCAGCAGGTGCTGCCGTCCCCAGCAGGAGTGCGGCGGGAAACGATCCCTCGTACTGCAGGGTCACAATGGCGCTGGCATACGCGCCGATCCCCATGAATGCGGCGTTGGCCAGTGACAGCAGCCCGCAGGACAAGGTGAGGTAAATGGACAGGGCCATCAGGCCATATACGCCCAGACTCAGCACGAGCGTGCTGTAGGTTGCCCACCAGGAAGACCAGTCCATCAGGCGCTCCGGGTGGCGGCAGCGCCAAACAGCCCCTGCGGGCGCCACAGCAGCACCAGGAACAAGAGCCCGAAGGACAGCGCATCGCGGTATTCGCTGGAAAGGAAGGTCACGGCAAAGACTTCCGTGGCTCCCAGGAACAGCCCACCCAGGACGGCGGCGCGTACAGCCTCCAGGCCCCCCAGGATGATGGCCGCAATGCCTTTATGCAGCATGGGTTGTCCCATGAATGGGGAAATCGCATCGAATGACAGGCCGATCAGGATGCCGGCGGCACCGCCCAGGGCGGCGGCCACGAAACTGGTGAGATGGAACAGCCGTTCCACGGGTATGCCCAGCAGTGCTGCTGCCCGCGGGGATTCTGCGATGGCGCGCAGGGCCTGCCCCAGGCGCGTGCGCCGCAGGATCCATATCATCAGGACCATCAGGACCACGGACAGTCCCGTGATGCTCGCCTGCAGCAGGGGAATCGAGATGGATCCGAACGTCAGATTCTCCTGATCGAAGAGGTCGATGGGAAAGCGCCGGGTTTCCGAGCCAAAGAGGCCTTGGGCCAGGCTGGTCATGAGGATGGCGGCACCGATGGTGGCGATCATGGGCATGAGATGCGGGGCGCCACGCTTGCGCAGGACCTTGAGAATCAAGGCGTCGATCGCCAGCCCCAGCAGGCCGGCGCCGATCATGGCGAGGGGCAGAGCGGCCCAGAATGGCAGGTTGACGCGGGTCAGCAGGAGCAGGGCGGCATAGGCGCCCAGCATGAAAATGCCCCCATGGGAGAGGTTGATGACGCCCAGGATGCCGAAAATCAGCGTGAATCCCAACGCGAACAGCGCGTAGACGCTTCCCAGGCTGATCGCATTGACGATCTGTTGCTCGAGCATACTACTTCAGCAACGTGAATTTGCCGTGGTTGACAATGTAGACAAAAGGCGTCTGGTCCGCATCGTAACCGCCGGGTTTCCCGTTGTGCGGAGGCGCCGGGCGGAAGGCGAAGTGGCCCGTGGCTCCGTCGAACTGGATGGCTGGGAGGGCATCACGCAAAGCCTGGCGGTCTTGCTCAAGCTGCCCGGTCAGTTTGATTTTCCGGAGGGCATTGGCCACGATGAACAGGGCATCGTAACCCTGGGCAGAAAACTGGTTGGGATCGGTGCCATATTTTTTCCGGTACGCTGCAATGAAATGCTGGTTTTCGGGTGAAGGGTTGCCATCGAACCAGGGTGAACCCACGATCGTTCCTTCGGCGGCGCTTTTTGCGTTTTCCAGGAGCTTGGGTGAATTGAACCCATTGCCGCCGATGAAGGAAACCTTGATGCCCAGGGCACGTGCCTGCAACAGGATGTTGGCACCTTCCTCCGACAGGCAGGGGCAGATGATGGCATCAGGTTGTGCTGCCTTGAGTTTTGTCAGCTGCGCCTTGAAATCCACGTCACCCTTGGCATAGGTTTCCGTATCCACCACCGCGATGTGTTCCGCTTCCAGTGCCTGCTTGAACACGTCGTAACCGCTTTTGGTGAACGCATCGTCGTTGCCATAGATGATGCCCACCTGGTGCAGTTTGAGATGCCGGATGGCCGTCTTGAGGGTGACGGGAACCACATCCGCCTCCATGGGGGAACTGCGGAAGATGTAGGGGCCGATGTCCGTGATGCCGCTCGCCGTGTTGCTCGTACCGAAGGCCACCACCCGCGCGGAATTTGCAATGGGGCCGGCCGCGAACATGGAATTGGACAGGGTGGGGCCGAAGGCCAGCAACACCTTGTCCTGGAATATCAGTTTCTTGTAGACATTGATGGCTTCTTCCTTTTTGCCCCGTTCGTCCTCTTCCACGAGCACGATCCGGTTACCGTTGATACCGCCTTTGGCGTTGATGGCATCCTGGGCCAGTATGAAACCGTTCCGGATGGGCACGCCATATTGGGAGGCCGGGCCGGTGAGGGCTTCGGCGAGGCCGATGCGGATGTCTTCCGCGCGGGTCAGGGCTGGTTGCGCCAGGAGGGCAGAAAGGGCGAGCAGCGCAGGAAGCAGATGGGTTCGCATGTTGTCATGTCTTGGGGTTGTTCAAGGGGTTTATTTTACTGGGTTGGAGCGGATGAGAATACCGTCACGACAGGGCCGTGGCCCTGCTACTGGAAACCCGGGGAAAATGGTATCATACACGGTTCAACAGGAGAGAATAGCCGCCATGGTCGTGTACGATCTTGCCTGCCCTCAGGAACACCACTTCGAAGGATGGTTTGAATCCGCTGCCAGCTATGAAAGCCAGCGCGAGGAAGGCCACGTCTCGTGCCCCCTGTGCAATTCGAAGGAAATCACGCGGCTGCCTTCCCCCGTCCCCTATCTGCGTTCAGGCCGTGACACCCCTGAGGCAGTGGCGTCGCCGCAAATGATGATGGTGGCGGGTAACCTGGTGACTGCCCTGCGCCGCCAGGTGGTGCAGCACGTGCTGACCATGACGGAGGATGTGGGGGAGCAGTTTGCGGAAGTCGTGCGTGAGATGCATTCCGACGACGCCGACTCGCGCAATGTGCGCGGCGTGGCAACGCCAGAAGCGCTGGAAGAACTGCATGAGGAAGGCATCGACGTGATGGTGCTGGGCATTGCCGACATGCTGGGGTCCACGCACTAACCCCCCATCTGGACGGCCGTCATGCTGATAGAACCCATGTCGATGCCGGTGACCGGAAAACCGACACTGTCATTGTCCTCTTTCACGCCGAGCACATAAAGCAGCGGCAGGTAGTGCTCCGGGGTGGGAACGGCCCGCTGCCCATCTTCCCCAAACGCCTCCATTTCCAGCAATGGCGCATGTTCCCCGGCCTCGATCCTCTGCCGTACCCAGGTATCGAAACGTTCCGCCCAGTCATAGGGCGTGGGATCTTTTTCCCAACGGGCCAGTGCAAGGTTATGCACGATATTGCCGCTTCCCAGGATCAGCACGCCTTCTTCCCGCAGGGAGGCGAGGCGTTTTGCCCTGGCGTAGTGCCTGTGGGGGGCAAGCCTGGCGTCCAGGGAAAGCTGGATGACGGGTATATCCGCGGCGGGATAGAGGTGCCGGAGAACGGCCCAGGTTCCGTGGTCAAGTCCCCATGCCAGATCGGATTCCACGCCCTCGGGAGCGAGGCGGCGGGCCACCTCTGCGGCGAACTGGGGATCGCCGGGGCAGGGATATGCCACGCTGTAGAGGGCGCGGGGAAAACCGCCGAAATCATGAATGGTGCGCGGTTGCGCCATGGCCGTGACGGCCGTCTGGGGCAGGTACCAGTGGGCTGAAATCGCCAAAATGGCTTTTGGTCGGGGAATGGCTTGCCCGAGCATTTGCCAGCGACGCGTCACGTCGGTGTCGAGCAGGGCCAGCATGGGATTGCCATGTCCCAGGAATACGGCAGGCATGCGTGTTGTCATGCTGCCATCTTAGGGGGGGTTGCCATTTTTCGGATACTGTATAAAAATACAGTTAAGGAGGTGGATATGATTCCGCTCACAGTGCGACAGCAGCAAATTCTGGACTGGATACGCGAGCATCTGGCCCGTACGGGCTTGCCGCCCACCCGGGCCGAACTTTGCCAGGCGATGGGCTTTCGTTCTCCCAACGCAGCCGAGGATCATCTGCGGGCCTTGGCCCGGAAGGGTGCCATCGAGCTCCTGGCCGGTGCTTCCCGGGGGATACGCCTGACGGAGCCTGAGGGATTGCCCCTGGTGGGGAGCGTGGCGGCTGGGGCTCCCATTCTGGCCACAGAGCATGTGGAAAACCACTATCGTGTCGATCCCGGCTTGTTTCACCCCGGAGCCGATTACCTGTTGCGGGTGCGTGGCCAGAGCATGCGCGATGCCGGCATCCTGGACGGCGACCTCCTGGCCGTGCACCAGACCCCCGTGGCTTCCAATGGGCAAATCGTGGTGGCCAGGGTTGGGGAAGAGGTGACGGTGAAACGGTTTTTCCAGGAAGGGCGGCAAGTGGAATTACGTCCGGAAAATCCGGATTTCGAACCTATTTACATTGATCTGAAAATGCAATCCCTCATTATAGAAGGTCTGGGCGTGGGCATTATTCGCTCAAAATGGAGCCATTGACATGTGGGCAATGTTTGGAACACTCGTTATCTGGTGCGTGGAATTCATGCGTCGTATTTCCGCAATAAAGACCCATCCCGCGGGGGATTTTCCCGCGCGCCAAGTTGTGGCCTATCCAGCAATGGCCGGTCGCATTTACCCGGTGGGTTTGACTCAAATCGACAAGAAATTCGCCCCGACTGCCGCACTGCAACAGATGTTGCCTTTCCTATCCGCATTGACCCGCCAGCGTAAGTGGGTAATTCTGGTCAACCCCTCCTTCGTAATGCCTGCCAGGACCTTGTCCGAGGCCGGAATCGTGCCGGGGCGCTTCATGATTGTCCGTGCCAGATCGCCGGAAGGGCAGGCCTGGGCGGTTCAGCAGGCGTTGCGCAACAGCCCGGGAGGGGCTGTCCTGTTCTGGTCTCGCGGAACCCTGGGGAGTAGCTTGTGCCGGCGCATTGAGGCAGCGGCGCAGGAAGGAGAAAGTTCTTGTATTGCTTTTATTTCATGCGATAATGCATTGATTGAAATTAATAAAGCGGCATGATTCATGCCGCTTTATCCCAAGCGTGAAGTTTTAGCGCTTGATCAGCAGGTCTTCCAGACGCCCCCCGCGTTCCAGATGCGCACGCACCCAGTTCGGACGCTTTCCCTTGCCCCCCGCCCAGGTTTGGGCAGGATTCTGGGGGTTGGCATATTTGGCCTCCCGGCTCACTGCAGTCTTGGTTTTATGCGTTCCCAAGCCTAATTCCTGCGCTGAAAAACCATATTGACGAATTACGGCACGAATCTCTTCCGCAGCTTTTGTACGCTGAGAAGTAATAATTTCCTGGCGCTTGGCCTGCAATTCAGCAATTTGCTGATCGAGTTGTGTGACCTGATCCATATTTAAGGGTCTCCTGAAATACATTTGGCAGCTCATTAAGCTCCCTGAATGATAGCTCAATTTATTATTCCCAGGCAGCTGAATTAGCGATTATCTTGTTAAAAAGAAGAAAATATTGTTATTTAAATAACTCACTGCAATAAGAATTTAAGATCTGACATTCAATAAACCCACGTAATAAAAAGGCCGGAAATTTCCGGCCTTTTATTCTTCAGGGCAACCCTTCAGGGAAAATGCATTCAGGATTCCGCCGGCGCTTTATGGGTTTCGACCTGCACCAAAGGCTCGGCATTGGCGGCAGTCTGCTCCCTCCTGGGGCGGCGGCGTCGTGGCTGGGATTCCGCCGGGCTTGCTTCCGCTAGGCTGGCCGCCACTGAAACGGCTTCCTTGCGCGTTTGCACCAGTACCAGACCACTCTCCAGGGGGACCTCCAACTGGACGTGATCGAGCGAGGCCGCGGGAGCGGAGATCACGAGAGAGGGCGTTTCAACTGCGGGTTCTGCGGCGGCCGCTGCCTGGGGGACGAGCGCCAGTTCCGTTTGTTCGGAGGGGGGCGGGGCAACGGCCAGGGCCATCGCCATTCCATCCTGTTCCTTCAGGACGGGGGCGTCGCCAAAGGATTCCACGGTTTCCCTGTTGCGGCGCTGTCTGAGGGGGGCTTGCGGGGCGGATGCTGCTTCCCGGGGGGGCGCTGATGAGGTTGCCGCTGCAGGCGGCGGGGTATCCCCGCGATCAAAAATCGGGGTGATGGCGCCATTGAAACGGCGACCCCCTCGCTCGCGCCGGCCACCACGACGCCCACGCCGACGTCCGCTCCCTTCGCGGCCGGGTGTGGCGGTGTCCTCGGTGGGCGCTGTTGTCGGGGCTGCTGTGGTCAACGTTGCTGGAACGAGGGATTCCGCCGTGGCGGCAGCAGCGCCTTCACGCCGGGGTTCCCGGGGAGGGCGGGGTGGCTTGGGTGGGGCAGCACTGCGTCCTTCTTCACTGCGCGCGGCAGGCCGATCCCCCCGGTCGCGTCCATTGCGTCCGCGCCGTCGCTCGCCACGGCCTTCGGAACGCTCGCGGGCAGGGGAACTGCTCGTTGTGGAGGCGATGGCCTGGGCCGATGGGGCAGCGGGCTGCGCTTCCGGCCCGGGCTTGCCCGTGAACCATCCCAGAATGGTGCCAAAAAGGGATTTCTGGGGTTCCACCATGGCGGAATGCCGGGCTGCAGGATGTGGCGTTTCCGCTTGGACAATCGGGGCCGGCTGCTGCGGCGTGATGCCCCGCACGGCGGCAACGGGTTTGGCAGGGCGCTGCTTGTCCTGCTGGTCCTTCGGCTCGGAGGTTTCCTCCGGCATTTCCACCAGCTGGTAGCTGGCTTCCGCCAGCTCCAGCTGGTTGGCTTCATCGTGGCGAATGCGCAGCACTGCGTAGTTGGGCGTTTCCAAGTGGATGTTGGGGATCAGCATCACATGGACTTTGAGGCGTGCCTCAATGGCGTAGATATCCCCACGTTTTTCATTGAGAAGGAACGTGGCCACATCCACCGGAACCTGGGCCCGGACGATCGCGGTATTTTCCTTCATGGCCTCTTCCTGCAGGATGCGCAGAATGTGAAGGGCCGAGGATTCCGTGTCACGGATGAACCCGGTGCCATGGCAGCGCGGGCAGGCGGTGTGGCTGGTTTCCCCCAGGGAAGGCTGGAGACGCTGGCGTGACAGTTCGAGCAACCCGAAGCGGGAGATTTTTCCAGTCTGGACCCGGGCCCGGTCATAGCGGAGGGCATCCCGCAGGCGGTTTTCCACATCGCGCTGGTTGCGCGTGTTTTCCATGTCGATGAAGTCGATCACGATCAGGCCGCCCAGGTCGCGCAGGCGCAGCTGGCGGGCGATTTCCTCGGCGGCTTCGAGGTTGGTGTTGAGAGCCGTCTGCTCAATGTCGGCACCCCGGGTGGCCCGGGCCGAATTCACGTCGATCGAAACCAGGGCTTCCGTGTGGTCGATGACAATGGCACCGCCTGACGGGAGGGTGACATCACGGCGATAGGCAGTTTCGATCTGGTGTTCAATCTGGAACCGGGAAAACAGCGGGACATCATCGTGGTAGAGCTTGACCTTGTGCACGTTGGCGGGCATGACGTGCCCCATGAACTGGCAGGCTTGGTCATAAATCGATTCAGTGTCGATCAGGATTTCCCCGATATCCGGCTGAAACAGGTCGCGAATGGCCCGGATGACCAGGCTGCCTTCCTGGTAAATGAGGAAGGGCCCCTTTTGGCCGTGGGAAGCTGCCTCGATGGCATTCCACAGCTGCAACAGGTAGTTGAGGTCCCACTGCAGTTCTTCCACGTTGCGTCCGATCCCGGCCGTGCGCGCAATGAGGGACATGCCGGCGGGGACTTCCAGCTGGGACAGGACGTCGCGCAGCTCGGCCCGTTCGTCGCCTTCCACCCGGCGCGATACGCCGCCGCCGCGGGGATTGTTGGGCATCAACACCAGGTAGCGTCCCGCGAGGCTGATGAAGGAAGTGAGGGCAGCGCCCTTGTTGCCCCGCTCGTCCTTGTCCACCTGGACGATCAGTTCCTGGCCTTCCTTGAGGATGCTTGCGATCCGGCTGCGGGAAACCTCGCTTTCCTGGTTTTGCAGGTAGGCACGGGCAATTTCCTTGAAAGGAAGAAAACCATGGCGGTCCGTGCCGTAATCCACGAACACGGCTTCGAGGGAAGGCTCAACCCGGGTGATGACCGCCTTGTAGATGTTGCTTTTGCGTTGCTCTTTACCGGAATACTCGATGTCGAGATCGATCAGTTTCTGACCGTCGACGATCGCCACGCGCAATTCCTCGGAATGGGTGGCATTGAACAGCATGCGTTTCATAAATAGACCCCCGCGCGCTTAGGCTTCGGGAGGACAGGATCAAACCGGACTTGTGACAGGGTCACAGGTCACTGCTATCGAAGAGGTGTCAAGCTGTTGACAGTATCAAACGCTCTACCGGTGGTTTAATCAATGTTGTCATCATCGCCCCGACCAGGCAGGGCGGCAAAATTCAGGTGATGCTTTCAGCGCGCAACTAACTTACCATCGCTACTTTCTGGTGAGCGAAATTAACCGCTTGTAACTGTATTGCCTTGTGTCCGGAAAGTTTACCGGCACGGCGCCCGCTAGACCGCTGGGGCCGGGGCGCTACCGAGTCTGGCAGGGTGGAGCCGGGCAAGCCGGATGCTCTGGCGATTTTCCCGTGCGACCTCTAATAGACTCAATAACTTATGATTGTAAATGAAATGTCGTCATTGCGTAAAGCCTCAGTTGCCTGGGAAGAGATCGGAGAAGATGCCGCCGGCCAGCGCATCGACAATTTTTTGCTGGGGCTGCTCAAAGGTGTTCCCAAAAGCCATGTGTACCGCATCCTGCGCAGCGGGGAAGTGCGGGTGAACAGCGGGCGGGTGGACGCCACCTACCGCCTGCGTTGGGGAGACCGGGTGCGCATTCCCCCCGTACGTCGAGCACAACCCGTGCCATCGGAGAAGGCTGCACCAAAAAAGGGCGCCCCTCTCCTGGAAGGTCGCATCCTGTATGAAGATGACAGCCTGATTGCGCTCGACAAGCCGTCAGGCTGGGCCGTCCACGGCGGGAGCGGAATACAGCTGGGGATCATCGAACAGTTGCGACGGGAGCGTCCCCAGGCAAAATTTCTGGAGCTGGTGCATCGCCTGGATCGGGATACTTCGGGTGTTTTGCTGGTGGCAAAGAAACGCAGCCTGCTGGTGGGCCTGCATGCGCGCCTGAAGGAAGGGGGTATCGACAAACGCTACCTGGTCCTGGCGAAAGGACAGTTTCCCGATGAGAAAAAGGTGGTACGGCTCCCCCTGCACAAATTCCTGACGGAAAGCGGCGAGCGTCGGGTGACGGTGCATCGCGAGGGAAAGGAATCAGAAACGGTGTTTTACCGGAAGCAGCGCTTTACGGAGGTGACCCTCCTGGAAGCACGGCTCCTGACCGGGCGCACCCATCAGATCCGGGTGCACCTGGCCCATTCGGGATATCCCGTCGCTGGCGACGAAAAATACGGGGACTTTCCCTGGAACCGGCAGCAGGCAAAGCAGGGGTTGAAGCGCATGTTTCTGCATGCGGCGGTGCTGCGTTTTACGCATCCGCTCACAGATGCGCCCCTGGTGCTGGAGTCCCCGCTGCCTGACGACCTGGAAGCCTATCTCCGCCATTTGAACACCCCAGACCATGCGTTATGATCTGATCGTCTTTGACTGGGACGGCACGCTCATGGATTCCGCAGCACTGATTGCCGAATCCCTGCAGACTGCCTGTCGCGAAGTGGGGGGGCCGGTCCCCAACACGGCGCTGGCACGACACGTGATTGGCATGAGCATGGTCGCGGCCATCCGGAGCGTGGCTCCAGATCTTGCGGAGGAAACCTTTCCCCGCCTGTTCGAGAGCTACCGGCGCCATTACCTCACGCACGAGTCGGTGCTGAGGCCATTTGCAGAAGTCGGGGCGATGCTGGAGGCCCTGGAGCAATCCGGACATCTGCTGGCTGTGGCCACGGGCAAGCCGCGCGCAGGTCTGGAACGGGCTTTGGAGGCGACTGGGTTCAAACGCCATTTCGTGGCCACGCGTTGTGCGGACGAAGAAAACCCCAAGCCGGCTCCCGACATGCTGAACTACTTGATGGACGTTTGCGGCGTGTCACCCGCGCAGACCCTTATGATCGGGGATACTTCCCACGACCTGTTGATGGCAGGGCATGCCGGGGTGGATGCCCTGGCCGTCACCTATGGGGCACAACCGCGTGCCACCCTCGAGCAACATACCGCCTGTGCGTACCTGGACAGCGTGCCGGAATTATGGCGCTGGCTCAGCGAACAGGGGTGAGCCTCAGTTCCTGGCTTGGATGGGATGTACCAACACGCCTTCCTGTACGGCATCGGAAGGATTGGTCACGATGGTCTCCCCGGCATCCACACCGGAGACGATTTCCACGGTGGTCCCGAAATCACGGCCCATTTTGACCAGTTTCAGGTGGATGTGATTGTCCGGACCCAGGGTAGCCACCCGGGTGCCATCCGCCCGGGCGATCAGCGTGTTGGCAGGCAGGATGATGGCAGGCTGGTCCAGATGCAGGGAGAAATGTGCCTCGGCGTAGCTGCCCGATGCCAGGGTATGGGCATCGTTGGGAATATGGATTTCCGTCAGGAGCGTCTTTGAACTGGGGTCCAGGGCACCGGCCGTACGCACCACCTGTGCCTGGAAATCCTGGCCGGGGAATTCGCTCAACTGAATGGCCACCGGCATGCCCGCATGGATGAACCGGGCCTGGTTCTGCGGCACGGTGATGAACAGGCGCAAGGGGTTGAGCGCTGAAAGGCGATAGAGCCAGCCATTCGGGTCGGGGCTGTTGGCCGTGACCAACTGCCCCTTTTCCACGTTGCGGTAAGTGATGCGCCCGGCGAAGGGGGCGGTGACCTGTTCGAACCCCTGGGCATCGCGGTAGCGACGGACATCCGCTTCGTTGGCCCGCACTTCGGCAGCCCGGGCATCCAGCAGGGCTGCCTGCTCATCCACAGTCTGCTGCGACAGGAATTTTCGGGCGAGCAGTTCCCTGGAGCGGCGCAGGGTGGTGCCGGCGATCTCCAGGTTGGCCCGTGCCGAGGCCAGTGCGGCTTCGGCGTGCGCAAGGCTCTGGTCGGTTTCAGGGCTGTCGATCGTGAGCAGCAACTGCCCTTCCCGCACTTCCGCACCGATATCCACCTGCCATTGCCGCACATATCCGCTGGCACGGGCGTAGATCTGGGTTTCGCGTAAGGGCTGCAGCGTGCCGGGGAGTACCAGCACCATGTCCTGCTTGCCGGGTGTGGCCTTGATGACGGCCACGGCGGGAGGCGGGGCCGTGACGGCACGCGGTGCCTGGTTGAACAGCCCAAAACGGTTGATGAGCCCGATCACCACCAGCATCAGGATCAGGCCCCCAAGCAGAAACAGCGGCTTGAGGGTTAGCCGGCGCCGGGAAGGCGTGGGCGGGAGGGGCTCGGGAAGGGAATTGTCAGGTGTGCTCATGGAGGAAGTCTGCCAGGTTCAAATGGGATCGGCGTGGGCACTGACGGCATCGAAACGGTAACCCCGACGCAACAGCTGTTCCTTGACCCAGGTAAAAACCACCGGGACAAACACCAGGGTGGACAGGGTGGCCACCAGCAACCCCCCAATCACGGCGCGGCCCAGGGGGGCATTCTGCTCACCACCTTCACCGAATCCCAGTGCCATGGGCACCATGCCGATCAGCATGGCGGCGGCCGTCATCAACACCGGGCGCAGGCGCGTGAAACCGGCCTCCAGGGCCGCCTTCATGGGGTCTGATCCCGCATGCATACAGTCATTGGCGAACGTGACTACCAGGATGCTGTTGGCCGTGGCCACACCCAGGCTCATGATGGTCCCCATCAGGGAGGGTACGCTGAAGGTGGTGGCGGTGGCAAACAGCATCCACACCACGCCGCACAGGGCACCCGGCAATGCCATGATGATGATGAAAGGGTCTGTCCAGGACTGGAAGTTCACCACCATCAGGAAATAAATGAGGCCGGCCGCGAAGATGATGCCGACGCCCAGCCGCAGGAAAGCGTGGTTCATGCTTTCCGCCTGCCCGTGCAGGGAGAGGCGCGTGCCCGCCGGCAACCGCGGCGTGAACTCATCGAGGACGCGCTGGATGTCGCCCGACAGGGCCCCCAGGTCGCGATCCTGTACGCTGGCATAAATGTCGAAGACCGGCTGCACGTCGTAATGGCTGATGACCGCAGGGGTTTCGCGGCGCTCAATGGTGGCAAGGTTCCCCAGGGGTTCGGTGGCTGCGGGGCCCTTGCCGGGCAGCGGCAGATTCATGAGCTGGTCCAGGGAGGCCATGTCGGTCTGAGGCGTCTGTATGGCAATGGGGTACCCCACGCCTGTCTTGGGATCGGGCCAGAGGTTGTAGGAGACCACGATGCTGGAGCTTAGCCCGATCAGCACGTTGTTGGCCACGTCATGCTGGGTGAGGCCCAGGTCGGCCGCACGGTTGCGGTTGACGCTGACCTGCAGCAGCGGGGCATTCGCGATTTGGTGGCGGTGCACGTCGGCGGCACCGGGAATCGAGGCAATGCGGTTTTGCAGTTCCTGCGTGAGGGCTGGCAGCTTGGGGTCGAAGCCGGCAATTTGCACGTCGATGGGTGCCGGCAAACCGAAATTCAGGATCTGGCTGACAATATCCGCGGGCTGGAAGAAAAAGCCCACGCCCGGAAACCGGAGGGCGAGTTCCCGCCGCAGCAGGCGTACGTAATCCTGGGTGCGCACGCGGTGTTCCGGTTTGAGCGAGATCAGGATTTCCCCGTCGGCCGAACTGACGGTGGGCGTATCCGTGAAGGCCAGATTGACGGACTGGGGCAGCCCGATATTGTCCAGGATCAGGTTGCGGTCGCTGTCCGGGATGAGTTGGCGCAGGGCGGCTTCCACTTTTCCATACAGTGCTTCGGTTTCCTCCAGCCGTGTTCCGGCCGGTGCGGTCACGTGCATGCGGATTTGCCCGGCATCCACGTCGGGGAAGAAATCACGTCCCACGAAGGGCAGTATCCCCGCCGTGGCCAGAAGAACGAACCCGGCGCTGGCCAGGACAGTGCGGCGGTGCTGCAGGCATGCCGTGAGAAAACGCATGTAGGCAGCCCGTGCCTGTTCGAACCGGGCTTCAAAGCGCTGGTGGAAGCCTGGCGTCGTGTGCCCGTGCCCGGCATCCAGCTCCTTCGGCAAGAGATATTTGACCATGACGGGTACCAGGGTGCGGGACAGCACCCAGGAGGCCAGCATGGCATACACCACGGAGAGGGCCAGTGGCGTGAACAGGTATTTGGCCGGCCCGTTGAGGAAGGATACGGACACGAACACGATGCAGATGGACAGGGTCGATACCATGGTGGGCACGAAAATCTGGCGTGCGCCCATGAGGATGGTTTCTTCCAGGGGTTTCCCCAGCTTGGCGTTGCGATGGATATTTTCGATTTCGACGGTGGCGTCATCCACCAAGATGCCCACTGCCAGGGCGAGCCCCCCCAGGGTCATGATGTTGAGGGTCTCGCCCGTGGCATACAGGATGATGATGGAGGTGAGCACGGACAGCGGGATGGAAATCACCACGATGAATGTGCTGCGCAGGCTGCCCAGGAACAGGAGGATCATGCTTGCCGTGAGCAGTGCCGCCACCAGGCCTTCCCCCATGACGCTGCGGATGGCGGCCTTGACGAACAATGACTGGTCGAACAGCTCGGAAATCTGGATGTCGGGGTATTGCGCACGCAACCCGGGCAGGATGTCCCGGATGCTCTCCACCACCTCCAGGGTGGAGGCCTGGCCTGTTTTCAGGACGGTCAGCAGGGCGCCCCGCTGTCCCTCGCTGCGCACCACATTGGTCTGGACCCCGAAGCCATCGCGTACATGTGCCACGTCCCGCACGTAAATCCATGCCCCCCCGACCCGCTTGACGGGCACGTCGTTGAGCGCTTCGATGTTGGAGGGATTCATGTTCATGCCCACCAGGTAGTCCACGTTGCCGATCTTGGCGTCTCCCGTGGGCAGGCTCAGGTTCTGGTTGAGCAGGGCATTGTTGATGTCGTCGGCGGTCACCCCCTTGGCCATCATGGCCGCAGGGTCGAGGTCCACCTGGATTTGCCGGGGTTTGCCACCGTAAGGCAGTGCCAGGCGAGCACCCTTGACGGGGGCGATGGCTGTGCGGATGCGGTAAATGCCGAAATCGTAGAGCTGTGATTCCGACAGCTTGGTGCTGGCGAGTGCCATTTGCAGGATCGGGACGCTCGACGCTTCATAACGCAGGATCAGGGGCGGGACGGTTCCGGCTGGCATGCGCCGGATGATGGTCTGGGATACCGAGACCACCTGCGCCACCGCCTCCGCGATTTTGACGTTGGGCTGGAAGTAGATCTTGATGACGGCGGCGCCATTGACGGTTTGCGACTCGATTGCCCGCACGTCGTTCACCGCAGCCGACAGGGAGTACTCGCTGAAGGTGGTGATGTATTTTTCCATCTGGGACGGAGGCAACCCGGTGTAATTCCAGATGACGCTGACCACCGGGATGTCGATGTTGGGAAAAATGTCCGTGGGAGTGTTGCGGATGGCCACCACGCCCAGCAGCAGGATGAGAATCGCAGCGACAACAAAGGTGTATGGGCGCCGCAGCGCCAGCCTAACGATCCACATGAAATATTAGGTCAGACGAGGGACGGTTGGGAGCGAGCCTGATTCTAGCATTGTGCGAGAAACAAAAACACGCAAGGGCGGCGCTCCAGGATAATTTTCTCCGGATGGCGGCGCCATTCTCCGACAGTGCGTGTGTGCACCTCCTGTTCCGGAGTGGAAAGGGCGAGGCCAAGGCAAAGCAGGGTTTCCGGAGCCAGCGATTCCAGCAGCGCTGCCCACAACACGCGGTTGCGGTAGGGTGTTTCGATCAGGAGCTGGGTTTCCTGTTCCTGTCGTGAACGGTGCTCCAGCTGCAGGATGCGGCTTCGTCGTGCATGGGCTTCCACGGGCAGGTAGCCGTGGAAGGCAAAACGTTGCCCCTCCAGTCCCGAGGCCATGAGGGCGAGCAGCAGGGAGGAGGGTCCCCCCAGGGGCAGCACGGTGCCGTTTTGCGCATGCACCAGGCGCACAAGTCGCGCCCCGGGGTCGGCAACAGCCGGGCAGCCGGCTTCGGACATGAGCCCCAGGTCATATCCTGCCGCAAGGGGTGCCAGCAGGGCAGGCACGTCCTGCTCCGGGGTGTGGGCATCGAGCACGGCCATGTGGAGGCTCGCCAGGGGCAGCGGGTGGCCGCAGGCCTTCAGGACGCGGCGTGCTGTCTTGGCATTTTCCACGACGAAATGACGCAGGGTGCGCAGGGCATCCAGCGTTCGTCCGGGCAGATCCATGGCGCCCCCTTCGGGCGAGAGGGGGACCGGGAGCAGCAGGAGACGGCCCTTCAAGGGCAGGTGTGGCGTCATGGCAGGGCCCAGCCGGCGGCGCGCAACAGGCGGGAAAGGGCGATGAGGGGCAATCCGACGAGGGCAGTAGGGTCATCGCTGCGGACCCATTCCACGAGTGTGATGCCCAATGCCTCGATGCGGGCGCTCCCCGCACAATCATAGGGTTGGTCGGCTGCAAGATAGCGCTCGATGGCATCGGGGGCCAGGGTGCGATAGCGCACGGTGACCGTGGCCAGTGCCGCCCACTCACGCGCGCTAGGAGCGTGCCACAGGCACACGGCTGTGTGAAACAGGACCTCCTGGCCGCTGGTGGCCTGGAGCTGCTGGACGGCTTGCGCGTGGGTACCGGGTTTTCCCAGAGACTGCCCTTGGCAGACGGCCACCTGGTCGCTGCCGATGATCCATGCCTCGGGGTGCCACTGGGCTCCCCGACAGGCTTTTTCCCGGGCGAGCCGTACGCTGGTGGCTTCAGGGGCTTCGTCGGGCAGGGGGGATTCATCCAGGTCCGGTGAACAGGTGACGAAGGGCAGGCGCAGGCGTGACAGCAGTTCGCGCCGGTAAGGCGAGCTGGACGCCAGCACGAGGGTGCGCGGGGAGGGCGTGGCGATGGGCGACATAGGCTGGCACTATACCAAGGGTGGGCGGATTCCTTGCAAATTCGTTGATAAGTCTTTGACAGTATGGGAAAGACGCTCTAAAATGCCGGCCTTATGTTTGAAGCTCCCATCCTGGATCCCGTGCGGTTCACAGCCTTGGGCGACGTTGTGGAAGGGCGGGTGCCTGCCAGTGATTGCGACCGGCTGGCAGAGTTGCTGTACCGGCCTCAAGGCGAGATTCGCTACCGAGTTACGGGGTACCGTACGCCGGACGGGTTGCCTGCCCTGGCGCTGCACCTGGAAGGCGACCTCGAGCTGGTGTGCCAGCGTTGCCTGGGTGGACTGTCCTTTCCGCTGAACGTGGACAGCGCAATCGTCATGGTCCATGATGCAGCGGCCTTGCCTGACCTCGAAACGGAAGCCGAAGGCGTGGATGTCATCGTGCAGCCGGCCAAGGTGGCCCTCGTGGATTTGCTTGAAGAGGAAATCCTGCTGGCATTACCGCTCGTACCGGTGCATGCGGAAGGCATGTGCGGGGCCGGGACAGGAGACACGCCGCAGGCAATGGAACAGAAGCGACCGTTTGCGGCCCTGGAGCGGCTCAAGACATCGTCGTGACATTTTAAATTTGCCGGATCCCCGAGGATCCGTAATGTAAGGAGTTATCATGGCAGTCCAGCAAAACAAGAAATCCCCGTCGAAGCGTGGCATGCACCGAGCCCACGACTTCCTGTCGAATCCGCCCCTGGCCACCGAACCGACCACCGGGGAAGTTCACCTGCGGCACCACATCAGCCCGAATGGTTTTTATCGTGGCAAGAAAGTGGTTCGCACCAAGAACGATCAGTAAAGTATTTCTTTCCGCCGTCCCCAAGGACGCGTGAGCGAAGATATCACCATTGCCGTAGACGCCATGGGAGGCGATTACGGACCGGCAGTGACCATTCCGGCGGTGCTGGAACTGTTACGGCGTGATCCCGCAATCCGGGTCATCCTGGTGGGTCTGCCGGCAGCTCTCGAAGCCGAGCTGAAACGGCACAAGGCCAGCCTATCCCCACGCCTGTCCCTGCACGAGGCGTCGGAGGTGGTGGCCATGGACGAGCCCCCGGCGCAGGCCCTCAAAAGGAAAAAGGACTCGTCCATGCGGGTGGCCATCGAGCTGGTGCGGGACGGACTGGCCGATTGTTGTGTGAGCGCCGGCAACACCGGAGCCTTGATGGCCACTGCCCGGTTCGTCCTGAAAATGATGCCCGGCATCGAACGGCCTGCCATTGCCACCACCTTGCCCACCGTGACGGGGCATGTGTATGTGCTGGATCTCGGTGCCAACGTGGATTGCGTGGCGGAACACCTGTACCAGTTTGCCATCATGGGCGCCATCCTGGCCGGTGCCGTGGACGGCAAGGACCGCCCCACCGTCGGTTTGCTCAATATTGGGCATGAGGCCATCAAGGGCAGCGAAGTGATCAAGCGTGCTGCCGAGCTGTTGCGCGCCGCCCCCATCAATTTCCACGGTAACGTGGAAGGTGACGACATTTACAAGGGGACCGTGGATGTGGTGGTCTGTGATGGTTTCGTGGGCAATGCCGTGCTAAAGGCATCGGAGGGGCTGGCCGGCATGCTGGCCCAGATGCTGCGACAGTCCTTCAAAAAAAACCTGTTCACCCGCTTTGCCGCCTTGATCGCCCTGCCGGTGCTCAACAGCTTTCGTCGCCAGGTGGATCACCGCCAGTACAATGGCGCAAGCCTGCTGGGGCTCAAGGGCGTGGTGGTCAAAAGCCATGGGGGTGCGGACAGTTATGCCTTCCGCCATGCCCTCCAATATGCCGCTGCGGAAGCACGCAATCACGTGCTGGATCGCATCGAGGCTGCAGTCTCTCAACTGGAAGTTTCCGCCTAGAAGAAGATGATGTATTCAAAAATTGCAGGAACCGGCAGCTATACCCCTGAACAGGTGCTGACCAATCGCGACCTGGAGAAACTGGTGGATACGGATGATGCCTGGATTCGTTCGCGCACGGGCATTACCCAGCGGCATATCCGGGCCGAAGGCCAGACCACCAGCGACCTGGCCCTGGTAGCGGCACAAAGGGCATTGCAATCTGCCGGCCTCGCGGCTTCCGACGTGGATTTGCTCATCGTGGCCACCACCACGCCAGACATGGTGTTTCCCAGTACGGCCTGCCTTCTGCAGGCCAAGCTGGGGATGCCCCAGGGCGTGGCATTCGACATCCAGGCGGTATGCACGGGGTTTGTGTACGCCCTCTCCGTTGCCGACCAGTTCATGCGAAATGGGAGCGCCCGTTGTGCGCTCGTGGTGGGTGCTGAAACCTTCACCAACCTGCTGGACTGGCAGGACCGCAACACCTGTGTCCTGTTTGGTGACGGTGCGGGGGCGGTGGTCCTGGTGCCAAGCCCGGAACCTGGCATTTATTCCACGCACCTGCATGCGGATGGCCGGCATGCCCACCTGCTTTCAGTGCCGGGATCGGTATGCGGTGGTCAGGCCAGTGGTTCACCCACCGTGAAAATGGACGGTGGTGCCGTGTTCAAGTTTGCCGTCAAGGTGCTGGACCAGGTCTGCCGCGAAGCGTTGGCGTCCAATGCGCTCCAGGTCTCCGACGTGGACTGGCTGATCCTCCACCAGGCCAATATCCGCATCATCGAATCCACGGCCAACAAGCTGGGCATCCCGCCCGAACGGGTGGTGGTAACCGTGGACCGACACGGCAATACGTCGGCAGCTTCCATTCCCCTTGCCCTGGATCTGGCGGTCCGGGATGGCCGTGTGGTGCCCGGGCAGCGCCTGCTGCTGGCCGGCGTGGGAGGCGGTTTCACCTGGGGTTCCGCCCTGGTTCGCATGTAAGGACGACACGTATGGTTTTTTCTTTGGTATTTCCAGGACAAGGATCGCAGTCGGTGGGTATGATGCAGGCCTACGGCGATCTGCCCGAAATTCGCGCCACTTTCGATGAAGCCTCTGCTGTATTGGGTCAGGACTTGTGGCATCTGGTCACCCAGGGACCCGAAACAGAGCTGGCGCTGACGGTCAACACACAGCCTGTCATGTTGGTGGCCGGCGTTGCCGTGTTCAGGGCCTGGCAGGCCTCGGCCGGGCGCCTGCCCGCTTGCCTGGCGGGCCACAGCCTGGGGGAATATACGGCGCTGGTGGCGGCAGGCAGCCTCGCATTTGCCGATGCCGTGCGTCTCACCCGGTATCGGGCAGAGATCATGCAGCAGGCCGTACCGGCAGGGGTGGGCGGAATGGCGGCGATTCTGGGATTGGGGGACGAGGACGTACGCGCTGCCTGCCTCGAAGCGGCAGCCGGAGAAGTGCTGGAACCTGCCAATTTCAACTCCCCGGGGCAGGTGGTGATAGCGGGACATCGCAGTGCCATCGAACGTGGCGTTGAGGCAGCGAAAGCGCGTGGCGCCAAGCGGGCCATCCCCCTGGCCATGAGCGTGCCCTCCCACTGCTCCCTGCTCAAGCCGGCTGCCCGGCTGCTGCAACACTACCTGGAAACCGTGCCATTGCAGGCGCCGACAATTCCGGTCATTCACAATGCCACGGTCAGCGAGGCATCCACTCCCGGGGCGATCCGGGAAGCGCTGGTGCAACAGCTCTACAGTCCTGTGCGCTGGGTGGAAACGATCCAGGCCATGGCCGCACGCGGCGTGACGCACGTGGCGGAATGTGGCCCGGGCAAAGTGCTTGCCCCGCTGGTGAAACGCATCCAGGAAGGGATGCAGGGATTGGCCCTCAATGATGCCGCGGCCCTGGCTTCCGCCCGGGACGCTCTCGTATGAAGGAGAAGTCATGCTGAAAGGACAGATTGCCCTGGTGACCGGAGCCAGTCGCGGCATCGGGTTTGCGATTGCCCGCGCCCTGGCGGTGCAGGGGGCCACGGTGGTGGGCACTGCCACGGGAGATGCCGGGGTTGCGACCATCGAGTCCATGCTGCAGTCGGTTCAGGGCAGCGGGGCGGGACTGGTGCTCGACGTGAAGGATGCTGCCGGCATCCTTGCCACCGTCGAGGCCATCAAGGCGCGTTTCGGTCCGGTCAGCATCCTCGTCAACAATGCGGGCATCACGCGGGACATGCTGGCCTTGCGCTTGCGCGACGAGGAGTGGGACGAAGTGCTTGGTGCCAACCTCACCGCCGCCTTCCGGCTGTCCCGGGCCGTCCTGCGCGACATGATGAAGGCACGCCACGGCCGCATCATCAACATCGGCTCGGTGGTGGGGACCACCGGCAATGCCGGCCAGTGCAACTATGCGGCGGCCAAGGCAGGCCTCGTGGGGATGACCAAGTCGCTGGCCCGGGAAGTGGGGAGCCGCGGGATCACGGTCAACTGTGTTGCACCTGGTTTCATCGAAACGGACATGACCCGTGCCCTGGAGGAGTCGCAGCAGGCGGCGCTCAAGGCCTCCATTCCCCTGGGCCGGCTTGGACAACCGGAAGACGTCGCCCATGCGGTCGTTTTCCTGGCATCGGCACAGGCCGGTTATGTCACAGGCGCCACCCTGCACGTGAACGGCGGCATGTCCATGGACTAAGTTCCCTGGCAGGATGATTCAGGCGCCAGGTTCTGTTAAACTACGCCTGTTTTTTTGGTACACCCCTAGAAGAAGGACTTTATAAATGTCAAATATCGAGCAGCGAGTCAAAAAAATCGTTTCTGAGCAATTGGGCGTCAAGGAAGAAGAAGTTCAGAATTCGTCGTCCTTTGTTGACGATCTGGGAGCGGACTCGCTTGATACCGTCGAACTGGTGATGGCACTGGAAGAGGAATTCGAATGCGAAATTCCTGATGAAGAGGCTGAAAAAATCACGACGGTTCAGCAGGCCATTGACTATGTCAATAGCCACCTCAAGTCCTGACCGGCAGTCAGACTGACTTTACCTGGGCAGACATTGTGTCTGCCCTTCTGTCTTTTATGGGAGCCCTTTTCGCATGTCACGACGTCGCGTAGTGGTTACCGGTCTGGGGATCGTGTCCCCGGTGGGCAACACCGTCAATGATGCCTGGGCCAATTTGAGCGCGGGAAAATCCGGCATTGGACGGATTACCCGTTTTGACCCTTCCGATATGCCCAGCCAGATCGCCGGGGAAGTCAGAAATTTTGACCCGGCCCAATTCCTGAATCCCAAGGAAGTGCGTCGCATGGATGTGTTCATCCACTTCGGGCTGGTCGCTGCAATGGAAGCACTCAAGGATGCGGGAATTGAACCGCATCCCCAGGATGCCGAGCGGGCCGGCGTCTGCATCGGTTCGGGCATCGGTGGACTGCCGCTGATTGCACAAACCCATTCGGCCTACCTGGAAGGCGGTGTGCGCAAGATATCGCCGTTTTTCATTCCGGGCAGCATCATCAACATGATTTCCGGAAACCTTTCCATCATGTACGGCCTCAAGGGGCCCAATCTGGCGCTGGTAACGGCCTGTACCACGGGAAACCACAGTATCGGCGACGCGGCCCGCCTGATCGAATACGGAGATGCGGACATGATGGTGGCCGGCGGTGCGGAATCGGCAGTCCATGAGCTGGGCATCGGGGGCTTCTGTGCCGCCCGCGCCCTGAGCACCCGCAACGATGCCCCCGAAGCAGCCAGCCGCCCCTGGGACAAGGATCGCGATGGCTTTGTCATGGGGGAGGGTGCGGGCGTCCTGGTCCTGGAAGAACTGTCCCACGCCAAGGCACGGGGTGCCAGGATTTATTGCGAACTGTCGGGTTACGGCATGAGCGCGGATGCCCACCACATCACGGCGCCTCCCGAGGATGGTGACGGTGCCCGGCGCAGCATGGTCAATGCGCTTAGGAATGCCCGGCTCAATCCCGATCAGGTGGACTACATCAATGCCCATGGCACGTCGACGCCCTTGGGTGATGTGGGTGAAACCATCGCCGTCAAGCGCACTTTCGGCGACCATGCCCGGAAGCTTGCCGTCAGTTCCACCAAGTCCATGACAGGCCATCTGCTGGGGGCTGCGGGAGGCATCGAGGCCGTGTTTGCGGTGCTCGCCATTCACTACAATGTGGCGCCGCCCACCATCAACCTCGATTCCCCCAGTCCGGAATGTGACCTGGATTATGTTCCCCACACGGCGCGTTCCATGAAAATTGACGTGGTGCTTTCCAATTCCTTCGGGTTTGGCGGAACCAACGGCACCCTGATTTTCCAGCGTTTGCAGTAAGCAGGCCTCGTGCTGCGCAAGCTCCTGACTGGATTGCTCGCGGCACTGGCCGGCTGGCTACTGCTGTTCGCACTGTTTCCCCTTGATCCTCCGGTACCGGAATTCCAGTACGAGCTGCATGGCGGGAGTACCTTGCGTTCCGTCGCCCGCGACCTGTCTGCCCGTCATTTCCTGTGGGAGCCCTGGACCTTCACCTGGGCCGGGCGCCTGCTCGGGCGCCAGGGAAAAATCAAGGCGGGCAGCTATGCCTGGGATACGCCCATGACGGCATTGCAATTGCTGAACCAGATCACCCGGGGGGACTCCGTCCAGGGAGAAGTGCGGCTGATCGAGGGCATGAACTTCCGTCAGTTCCGGGACATGCTGGATGGCAATACCGCATTGCGCCACGTGACATCGGGGCTGCCTGAGCGGACCATCCTCGAGCAGATCGGAAGTACTGCCGCCTCGCCCGAAGGGATGTTTTTTCCGGACACCTACTATTTCAACCCCGGGGACACGGACCTGGCCTTGATGCAGCGGGCCTACCAAATGATGCAACGCAAGCTGGAGGGGGTGTGGAAACAGCGCGATCCCCATCTTCTCCTGGACAATCCGTACCAGGCCCTGACACTGGCCTCGATCATCGAAAAGGAAACGGCGCGGGGGGATGAGCGTCCGCTGGTCGCTGCCGTGTTCCTCAACCGCCTGGCGATCGGGATGCGCCTGCAAACCGACCCCACGGTGATTTATGGCCTGGGCAGCCATTATGACGGGAGCCTGCACAAGCGCGATTTGTTGCAGGATACCCCGTACAATACCTATACGCGGGGTGGCTTGCCGCCTTCCCCCATTGCCATGCCGGGGCTTGCAGCGCTGGAGGCGGCCGTGCATCCCGCCCATTCGCCAGACCTGTATTTTGTGGCGAAGGGGGATGGCAGCCACGTATTTTCAGATTCGTTGAACGACCACAACCAGGCCGTTTCCAAATACCAGATGCACCACCATTGAATATGACACGGGGAAAGTTCGTTTCGCTGGAAGGTATCGATGGGGCCGGTAAGAGCACGCACCTCAATGCCATTGCTGAATGGATACGGGAGAGGGGGCAGGCCGTGCTGGTCACCCGTGAGCCTGGAGGAACGCCGCTGGGCGAATCCCTGAGGCAGTTGTTGCTGCACCAGTCCATGCACCCCGACACGGAAGCCCTGATCATGTTTGCCGCCCGGCGCGAACACGTGATGCAGGTGATTGCCCCGGCCCTGCAGCAGGGCACCTGGGTGGTCAGCGACCGCTTCACGGATGCAAGCTTTGCCTACCAGGGAGGGGGACGGGGCGTGGATGTGGTCCACCTGAACTATCTTGCTGCCTGGGTGGAAGGCGGCATACGTCCAGACATGACCCTGCTCTTTGACCTGGAGCCGGAGGAAGCCCATCGCAGGGTGCTGCGCGGCACTCCACACCCGGATCGTTTCGAGAAGGAGCAGGCCACGTTTTTCCGCAAAGTCCGGGCGGCCTATCTTGATCGCGCGCGTGCCGAGCCGGCGCGTTTTTGCCTTCTGGATTCGAGCCATGCCCCAGAGGCGATCTTCAAACAGGCACAGCAGGCACTGGAAAGGCTCTGGGCGTGATCTATCCCTGGCAAGGGCAGCTGTTCGGCCATGTGATGCAGCAACGGGATTGCCTGCCTTCTGCATGGCTCCTGCAAGGGCCGGCGGGCATCGGCAAAAGGGATTTTGCGTGGCATCTCGCCCAGGCCCTGCTATGCGAGGGCGGTGTCGGTGATGCCGCGCCTTGCGGGCAATGTGCCCCTTGTCACTGGTTCAAGGCAGGGCATCATCCCGATTTTCGGAGCCTGGGCCTGGAGGAGGAAGCGCCTTCCGAAACCTCCGAAGAAGCGCAGCCTCCACGCAAACCCAGCGGACAGATCACGGTAGATGCGGTGCGGGCACTGGAACCGTTCCTGCAGGCCGGCACCCACCGACAAGGCTTGCGCGTCGTGGTGATCGAGCCCGCAGAAGCATTGAACCTCCATGCGGCCAACGCACTGCTCAAAACCCTGGAGGAACCTCCTGCCGGAACACTGTTCCTGCTGGTCACTCCGGTTCACGCCCGCCTTCCCGCCACGCTGCGTAGCCGTTGCCGGAAACTGCCCTTTCCCATCCCCTCCCGGGAGAAAGCCCGTTCGTGGCTGAGCGCGCAAGGGGTGGAAGACCCTGACCTGCTGCTGGCCCTGGCCGGTGGGGCGCCGCTTTTTGCCCTGCGCCTGGCCAACCAGGAGGGTAGTGCGCGCCCGCAGTGGCTGAAACAGCTCGCCGATCCTGCCATTTCCCTGCCCCAGCTGTCCGAATCCACCACCAAATGGCCAGTCTCCGAGTGGCTGGGATGGCTGCAGCGTTGGGTCCATGATCTTCTCTCCCAGAAGCTGGTGCACCAGGCCTGTTTTCATGTGGATCTGGCCAGCCTCTCGGCGCGCCAGGCAGAACGTGCCGACCTGGCAGTGCTGCTGGCCTGGGAACGACAGATACGTGCGGCGCGGCGCCTCGAAAACCATCCCCTCAATCCTCGCCTGCTGGCGGAAAGCCTGTTGTTGCCGGCATTGTCCATGAGATAATGACCCTTTTTGGGCTGCTCTCGTGTTTGTTGATTCGCATTGCCACCTGGATTTTCCAGAATTCCGCAACCGCCTGCCTGAAATCGAAGACGCCATGGCGCAGCACCGTGTCACCCATGCCCTGTGCATTTCCGTGGAACTGGGAAAATTCCCCGACGTCCTGGAAACGGCCGCAACGCGTCCTCACTGGTATGCCACGGTGGGCGTGCACCCTGATTACGAGGATACGGCCGAGCCTTCGGTGGGCGACCTGGTGACGCATGCCGCCCACCCGAAAGTGGTGGGCATCGGAGAAACCGGTCTGGATTATTACCGCCTGACCGGTGACCTGGAATGGCAGCGCGAAAGGTTTCGTACCCACATCCGGGCAGCACGCCTGGCGGGCAAGCCGCTCATCATCCACACCCGTGCAGCGGCTGCCGACACCCTGCGCATCATGGCCGAGGAACGGGCAGAGGCGGTGGGGGGGGTCATGCATTGCTTCACCGAAACAGAAGACGTGGCCCAGGCCGCCATGGAAATGGGGTTTTTCATTTCCTTTTCGGGCATCGTGACGTTCAAGAACGCGACGGCACTGAAGGCCCTGGCCAGCCGGATTCCGCTCGAGAAGATGCTGATCGAGACCGATTCGCCATACCTTGCTCCCGCTCCCCACCGGGGAAAAACCAATGAACCGGCCTTCGTCAGCCATGTGGCGGAGGAAATCGCCCGGTTGCGTGGCATCGATGTGGCCGAGGTCGGAGAGCGCACTTCCCATAACTTCTTCCAACTGTTTGGAGTTGCTCCATGAAATTCAGGGATAAATACACCGGCACGGCCATCACGCTGCATTGGCTGATGGCCCTCCTGATCATCCTGGGTTTCCTCGTGGGGCTTTATGTGGCTGATCTGCCGCTGTCGCCGCAAAAGCTCCGCATCCTGGCATGGCACAAGTGGAGTGGCGTGACGGTTTTCCTGCTGCTGTTGCTGCGCATCCTGTGGCGCCTGGCCCATCGTGCGCCACCTCTCCCGGTTTCGATGAGCGCGCTGATGAAAAGGCTCTCCGCGCTGACCCATCTGGCGATTTATCTCCTGATGGCGGCAGTGCCCGTCGTCGGCTGGTTGCACAGTTCGGCGGCAGGCGTGAGCGTCGTGTATTTCAACCTGGTTCCCCTGCCGGATCTCGTGGGTAAGGACAAGGCGTTGTCGCACCTGTTCAGTGAAATCCACGAAACCCTGGCCTGGACCCTGATGGGGCTGGTGGCGCTGCATGTGGCCGCGGCCTTGAAACATCAATTGGTGGATCGGGACAACCTGCTCCAGCGCATGCGCTGGTAGGAAAGAGCCCATGCGTTTGCGCCCTTTGAAAATGTTGTGGATTGCCGCTGTCCTGGGGCTGGCCGGGATGTCCGCGCGGGCGTCCGGGATCATTGCTGAAAAAAGCGCATTGACCTTTGTGGGGGAACAGATGGGAGCCCCCGTGCAAGGCAGGTTCCAGCACTTTGACGCCGACATCCTGTTCAAGCCCACTGACCTGGCGCACAGCCATGCCCGCCTTGCCGTGGATTTGGCAAGCATCGACCTGGCCTCTGAGGATTCCGAATCGGAAATCAAGGGAAAAAGCTGGTTCAACGTGGCCGCATTTCCCAAAGCCGTGTTTGAATCCACGGCATTTCGTGCCCTCGGGGGCGACCGCTTTGAAGTGGCAGGACATATCACCATCAAGGGCATTGTGCGGGACCTGACCTTGCCCCTGCAGGTGCACACGGTGGCAGGACAGCTGTATGCGGAAGGAAGCACTACCTTGCGTCGATCCGATTTCAAGGTCGGGGAAGGGGTTTGGGCTGATCCGGATTCCGTTGCCACGGATGTCCGGGTGAACTATAAAATGGCACTCAAGCCCTGAGTATCCGTTCGAATACAGGAGTTCATGCGCATGAGAGAAAACGCAACCGGTCAATGCAACGTGGCCTTTCTGGGACTGGGGGTCATGGGGTACCCCATGGCCGGTCATTTGCACACGGAGGGGCACCTGGTCACGGTGTTTAACCGCACGACTGCAAAGGCGGAACGCTGGGTGGCAGCCCATCCGGGAGGGAAGCTTGGCGAAACGCCCAAGGCGGCGGTGGCGGCTGCCGAAGTCGTGTTCATGTGCCTGGGCAACGACGATGACCTGCGCAGCGTCGTTCATGGTCCGGAGGGCGTGCTGTCAGGCCTGCGCCCCGGCACTGTGCTGGTGGACCATACCACGGCCTCTGCAACGGTGGCGCGCGAGTTTGCCGATGCTTGTGCAAGGCAGGGGGCGCAATTCGTCGACGCCCCGGTATCAGGCGGTCAGGTGGGAGCGGAGAAAGGGCAATTGACCATCATGTGTGGCGGGGATCCCTCCGCCTTTGCCCGCGTTGAATCCCTGTTGCGGACATATGCCAAGGCCGCTACCTGGATGGGCCCATCGGGCGCCGGCCAGTTGACCAAAATGGTCAACCAGATCTGCATCGCCGGACTGCTCCAGGGGTTGTCCGAAGCCCTGCAGTTTGCGCAGCGTGCCGGGCTGGATCCCTTGCGGGTGCTGGAGGTGATTTCAAAAGGTGCCGCACAGTCCTGGCAAATGGACAATCGCGGCAGGACCATGGTGGAAGACCGGTTCGATTTTGGCTTTGCCGTGGACTGGATGCGCAAGGATCTGGGCCTGGTCCTGGCCGAAGCCCGGAACAATCATGCCCTGTTGCCCCTCACGGCGCTGGTGGACCAGTTTTATGCGGAAGTCCAGGCGATGGGAGGTGGCCGCTGGGACACTTCCAGCCTGATTCGCAGGTTCAGGCCGCATGACCCAGGATCCTGAGACGCTCATGCGCATCGATCGCCGTGGATTCCTCCAAAGTGTCGCCCTTGCCGGTGGCGGGTTCATGCTGGGTTGGCGCCCTGCGGCGCAGGGCGCTGCCCCGAATACCCCGTTTTCTCCCAATCCCTGGGTGCGGCTCGAACCCACTGGCGTGCTCACCATCCTGGTGGACAAATCCGAAATGGGGCAGGGGGTGATGACTGCATTGCCCATGCTGCTTGCCGAGGAACTGGACGCCGACTGGTCCAGCATTCGCATCGAATTCGCCCCCGTGGGGCCCCAGTTTGCGCATCCCTGGTTTCATACCCAGGCGACCGGCGGTTCTTCCTCGGTTCGAGCCATGTGGCTGCCACTGCGACAGGCAGGGGCCGGCATGCGCTGGTTATTGCGTCAGGCGGCAGCAACCCGCTGGAACGTGGCGCTGGAGGATGTGCACGTCCACCAAGGAGAATTGAGTGCCGGTTTGCGCCGGGCCACCTTTGGCGGCATGGCGGATGCGGCTGCCAGAATCCCCGTGCCCACCCGGGTCACGCTCAAGGATCCAAAGGACTTCACGCTGTTGGGCAAATCCGTGCCGCGGGTGGATGCCCGCGTGAAATCCACCGGTGCTGCCCGTTTTGGACTGGACATGCGCATGCCGGGGCTGCTCACGGCCGTGGTGGCACGACCGCCGGTACTGGGGGCCCCGCGCCTGCATTTCGAGGCGAGTGACGCCCTCAAGATTCCGGGCGTTCGTTTCGTGGTTCCCCTGGATGCGCCCTCCTACCAGGGGGTGGCCGTTTTGGCGGATACCACCTGGCAAGCCCTTCAGGGGCGACGCGCACTTTCCATCCAATGGGGTGAGCCGCCGGTTGCGGCAGACTCCGCCCGGTTTCGCACAGAAATGAAATCCCGGGCGGCTTCCGGTGCGGGAGCGATTGTTGCCGTTTCCCGGGGCGAAGAAGCTTCGGTGCCGGGTGGACGCACCGTGGAATCCCTGTATGAAGTGCCCTATCTCGCCCATGCCACCATGGAACCGCTCAATTGCACGGCCTGGGTGCAGGCACAGGGAGCACAGTGCTGGGTCGGGACGCAGGCCCAGGGGCCGAACCAGCAGCTGGTGGCACACCTCACCGGCCTGCCGCTGGAGAACATTGCCATCCATACGCAGTACCTGGGTGGCGGGTTCGGACGCCGCTTCGCCCCCGATTTCGTGGCCGATGCGGTGCTGTTGTCCAAAGCGTTGCAGTTGCCCGTCAAAGTGGTGCTGACGCGCGAGGACGACCTCCAGGCCACCTATTACCGCCCCATGGCCATCTGTGCGTTGCGCGCGCACCTCGATGCCGAAGGTCGTGTGACGGACTGGCATGCCACCACCGTGACGGATTCCATTGCCCGCGGCACCGGCTTCGAAGCGGCCCTGATGCAGGGCGACGTGGACCGCTCGGCGGTGGAGGGGCTGGCCGACATTCCGTATGCCTTGCCCCGCTTCAAGACGCAGTGGATTCCCTTTGAGGCCGGGGTGCGTGTCTGGTTCTGGCGGTCCGTGGGGCATTCCCAGAATTCCTTCTTCTCGGAATCCTTCGTGGATGAACTCGCCCATGCCGCCGGGCAGGATCCCTATACCTTCCGACGCAATCTGCTGCAATCTTCCCCTCGCCATCAGGCAGTGCTCGACCTGGTCGCGCGCAAGGCCCAATGGGGAACCGCGCTGCCGGCTGGCCACGCACGGGGCATAGCGCTGGTGGAGTCCTTCGGCAGCATCGTGGCCCAGGTGGCCGAGGTTTCCATCGTGGAGAACCGGCCACGGGTACATCACGTGACCATTGCAGCCGACGTGGGTCGCGTCGTGCACCCGGACATCGTGGTAGCCCAGCTGGAAGGCGGTATGGTCTTCGGGCTGACGGCTGCCTTGCATGGACAGATCACGCTGGAGGGTGGACGGGTCGCCCAATCGAATTTCCACGACTATCCGCTGCTGCGCATGAACGAAATGCCTGTCGTGGAGGTGGTCCTGGCAGACTCTTCGGCGGATCCGGGAGGGGTCGGCGAGCCGGGTACCCCGCCGATTGCCCCTGCGGTGTGCAATGCCCTGTTTGCGCTGACCGGGCGCCGTGTTTATCGTCTGCCTTTATCGGAACAGGATTTTTCGGGAGTCTGAGACCTCATGCGCAAGACCCTGCTTGATTTGCAAGCCCTGCACGCCAGCGGTGAAAAAATTGCCATGCTGACCTGTTATGACTCCAGTTTTGCGCGAGTCCTGGAAAATGCCGGCGTTGATGTCCTGCTGGTGGGGGATTCCCTCGGAATGGTGGTACAGGGCCATGACTCGCCCCTGCCCGTGAGCATCGAAAACGTGGCCTACCATACCGCCTGCGTGGTGCGGGGGTCGCACTCGGTGTTCATCCTGGCAGACATGCCTTTTGGCAGTTCGCAGATCACGCCGCAGGAAACATTCCGGAATGCTGCAGAACTGATGCGGGCCGGGGCGCAGATGGTGAAAATCGAAGGCGGCCAGGAAATGGTGCCCACGGTGGAGTTTCTGGTGAGCCGCGGCATTCCGGTATGCGCGCACGTGGGCCTGACACCCCAGTCGGTACATCAGGTGGGCGGATTCAAGGTCCAGGGACGGGAAAGCGCTGCTGCCGAGCGCATCATCGCGTCTTCCAGGGCGTTGCAGGAGGCAGGCGCCAGCCTGTTGCTGATGGAGGCAATTCCGCTGGCATTGGCCGATCGGGTGTGCGATGCCGTCTCCATTCCCACCATCGGCATCGGCGCCAGCCCCCGTTGCAGCGGTCAGGTGCTGGTGATTTATGACATGCTGGGGCTGGGAGCTTATATCTCTCCCCGTTTCGTACGTCCTTTCATCCGCGAAACGGGTTCCATCGAGGAAGCAGTGAAGCTGTACGTGGCGGAAGTGAAAGCAGGCCGGTTTCCCGGCCCGGAACATTGCTACAGTTCATGAAAATGTCGCCCGCCTGCCGCCGTGCCTTGCTGGCCGGATGCCTGTTGGGCTGCATCATCCGCGCGACCCTTGCCCAGGACATGGATGCGCCGGCGCCCGTCGTGTTGCACCTGACCTTGCAGGACGCCAAGACCCTGGCCGTGGAACACCAGGTCACTGTGCTGGCCGCTCGGGAACAGGCCGTGGAAACTGCGGCCCACGCCGAGGAAACAGCGTCCCGGTACCGTCCTGCGGTGGATTTCAAAACCTTCCAGGTCCGCCAAACCGAAAACCTGAAAGCCATGGGGCTCAACCTGCCCGGGTTTCCCACCATGATTGGTCCCTTCGACACTTTCGATGCAAGGGTGCGCTTTACCCAGCGGGTGTTCGACCTGGCACGCCTGCGGGACATCGATGCCTCGCGATATGCGGTGGATGCGGCACGGCTGCATGCGGATGCCACGGCCCAGCAAATGGCCGGGGCCGCGGCGCTGAATTATGTGGAATCGTTGCGTGCCCAGGAAGCGGTCAAAGCGGCCATGTCCAATTTCGACCTATCGCAGAGCCTGCTGATGCTGGCGAGGGACCAGCAGAGCGCCGGGCTGGCCACTGGCGTGGATGTGGTCCGTGCCCAGGCCGTCCATGCCCGCAATACGCTGATGCTGCGCCAGGCACGCCAGGTCGCCAGCGAAGCCGATACCCGGTTGCACCGGGCCCTGGGGCTGCCCATGGACGTTCCCCTGATCCTGGTGGATCGGCTGGCGTACTCCAATGCCCCTTTGCCCCCCCTCGCACCTTCCATCGACCAGGCATTGCACCAGCGGCCGGAGTTGCAGGCACTGGAAGAAGTCGTCCACCAACGGGACACGGAACGTCGTGCCACCTTGGCTGAAAACTATCCGGCAGTAAGCGTGATGGGCGACATGGGGTCCAGTGGCGTGACCCCGACCCACAACGATTACCGCACCTACAGCTTTGGCGTCCAGATGACCATGCCCCTGCTGGAGGGCGGGGCCATCTCGGCCCGGCAGGATGCAGCCGCGAGCCGCATGCGCCAGGCGGAGCTGGAGTTGCGTGATACCCGACAGCAGGTAGAGGAAGATGTTCGCCTTGCCTATATTGCCCTGCAGACGAGCCTGGATCAGATTGCCACGGCGGAGACCACCCTGTCGTTGTCAGACCGCCTGCTGGATCAATCGCGCGACCGCTTCAAGCAGGGCGTGGCCGACAACCTTGAACTGGTGGATGCCCAGGCCAACCTGGCGGGTGCCCAGAGCGCCCACATCGATGCTCTGGCGGCCTATGCCATGGCCGTGATCAATTTCGAACTGTCCGAGGGACGTTTGCAATATGTGCGCCCCTGACCCGCTGGAGCTCATTCATGAGTGATCAACCCCTGCCCACTGAAACTGCAACGACTCCCCAACGTCCCTGGCTGCGCAAGGCGGCCCTGGCCGCGGCCGTGGCGGTGGGGTTGGGGTTCCTGGGCTTATGGTTTGCAACCCGCAACCAGGAAACCACGGATGATGCCTTCATCGAGGCCAACATCGTGCAAATCAGCCCGCATGTGGGCGGGTACGTGATACGGGTGCTGGTCAACGACAACCAGTGGGTGAAGCCCGGGGATGTCCTGGCCGAGATCGATCCGAAGGATTACGAATTGCGCGTGCAGCAGGCCGAAGCAGCCCTGGCAGCATCCCAGGCCCGCCACGGGGCAGCGCACCAGGACGTGTCCGTGGTGTCCACCACCAGCCAGGCGCTCATCGAGCAGGCACAGGGCGCCCTGGAAAGCGCACGGGCATTGCGCACCCAGGCCCAGGCCCAGGCCCGGCTGGCGCATGCGGATGCCGTACGCTACCAGGCGCTTTATCAGAAGGACGAAGTCTCCCGCCAGCGTTTCGACCAGATGGTGACGGCAGACCAGGCGGCTGCGGCGCAACTGTCTTCGGCAGAGGCCCAGGTGGCGCAGGCCGAAGCACGCGTTGCCGAAGCACGCTCGGGGCCCCGCCAGGTTGCGCTCAAGCAGGCCCAGGAGCAAAGCGGGCTGGCCTCGGTGGAAGAGGCCAGGGCGGCCCTGGAGGAGGCCCGTCGCGACCTGGGATATACGCATCTGGTGGCTCCGGTGGAAGGTCGCGTGGCGCGCCGTTCCATTTTCCAGGGCCAGCTGCTGCAATCAGGCCCTGCCGTGATGGCCATCGTATACGGCAATCCGTGGGTGGTGGCCAACTTCAAGGAAACCCAGCTGCGTCGCATGCAGGTGGGGCAGTCAGTGGAAGTGAAGGTGGACGCTTTCCCGGGGCGTGTCTTCAAGGCGCACGTGGACAGTTTCCAGCCGGGGACGGGGGCCCGTTTCAGCCTGTTGCCTCCGGAAAATGCCAGTGGCAACTTCGTCAAGGTGGTGCAACGCCTGCCTGTCAAGATTATCTTCGATGAAAAACCGGACGCCCTGTCCCGCCTGGCCCCTGGCATGTCGGTGGAACCCAAGGTGATCCTGACGGAATCCACGCACTGAGTCATGACTGCCTCCGCGCAGGGGATCCCGGTCCCCAATCCCTGGCTGGTTGCCGTGACCGTCGCCCTCACGACGTTCATGGAAGTGCTCGACATTTCCATTGCCAACGTGTCCCTGCGCCATATTGCCGGTGACATGGCGGCCGGGCAGGAGGAATCCACCTGGGTGCTGACGTCTTACCTGGTTTCCAATGCCATCGTGCTGCCCATGAGTGGCTGGCTGTCCACACTGATGGGCCGGCGGCGTTTTTACATGCTGTGCGTGGCGCTGTTCACGGCCAGTTCCCTCCTGTGCGGTCTGGCGCCCAACCTGACCATGCTCATTCTTTTCCGGTCGCTCCAGGGTTTTGGAGGTGGGGGACTCCAGCCTTGTTCGCAGGCGATACTCGCCGATACGTTCCCCCCCGCGAAACGGGGCATGGCCTTTGCCGTTTACGGCATCACCACGGTCATGGCACCTGCCATCGGCCCCACGATCGGAGGATGGATCACCGATACGTTCACCTGGCGCTGGATTTTCCTGATCAATGTGCCCGTGGGCATCCTGTCGCTCTACCTGACGTCACGCCTGGTATTCGACCCTCCGCATTTCGCGACCCAGCGGCGGGATCTCCTGTCCCATGGTTTCAAAATCGATTACATCGGGTTTGCGCTGCTTTCGCTGGGGTTTGGGTGCCTGCAAATCGTGCTGGACAAGGGACAGCAGGAAGACTGGTTCGATTCCCGTTTCATCGTCACGATGACCGTCGTGTCCCTCGGGGCCCTGCTGTTGCTCCCCTTCTGGGAATGGCGCCAGCGCAACCCCATGATGGATGTGCGCCTGTTGCTGCAACGCAACTTCCTGATCAGCAACGTGCTGATCTTCATGCTGGGGTTTGTCCTGTTCGGCAGCACGGTGCTGTTGCCCCTGTTCGTGCAGACCCTGCTGGGATACTCCGCCACCGATGCCGGGATGGTGCTCTCGCCGGGAGGACTGACCGTGCTGTTCTTCATGCCCCTCATCGGCTTCCTGGTCAGTCGCATGGATGTTCGCCACATGATCACCTTTGGCATCCTGTGCAATGCCCTGGCACTGTACCTGATGGCCCACCTCGACCTGCAGGCCGATTACTGGTCCATTGCCTTGCTGCGTGTGTTGCAGGGGATTGGCCTGGGATTCCTCTTCATTCCCATCAATACGGCCGCATTTGCTGAAATGCCCATGGTCAAGAGCAGCAATGCGTCTGCCCTCATCAACCTGTTTCGCAACCTGGGAGGAAGTTTTGGCATTTCCTTGGTGCAGACCTGGCTGACCCAGGGGACGCAGCGACACCAGGTGGATCTGGTGGCCCATGTGAGCGACTTTTCACCGATCACACAGGAGACCTGGCTTGCCCTGACCCAGGCCATCGCCCGGCAGGGGGGCGCTGTGGGGGATGCGGCCGTGAAAGCGCAGGCAACGCTCTATGCCTTCGTGCAGCAGCAGGCGGGACTGCTGGCCTTTTTGGACAATTTCAGGGAGCTGGCCCTGCTGTTCGTGGCATTCATTCCCCTGGTGTACCTCCTCAAGCGTTCTCCCACTCCCCATTGACGGGGCAGGGCTCTATTCCTCGCAGCTTGAGTTGCTGTACTCCCGCCTGGATCACTTTCAGGGCCTCCAGACGGGTATAGCTCTTGCGCCAGACCATGCCGATTTCCCGCACTGGGGCCGGTGCCTTGAAGGGCAGGATGTGCAGCAGGCGACTACGGTATTTCGGGTTGTTGGCACTGGCTGGCAGCACCGTAATGCCCATACCGGAAGCCACCATGTTGCGCAGGGTCTCCAGGCTGTTGCCCTGCTGGACCAACCCCTGTTTGCCCCCCAGTTCGGGGCAGGTTTCCACCACCTGGGTGCTGAAACAGTGTACCGACGGCAGGAGCAGCACCTGTTCCGTTCCCAATTCACTGGACCGGATCGAGGCGCGTCGGCTCCAGCGATGGGAATGGGGTACGACCACCTCGAATTGCTCGCGGTAGAGCACGCTGGTATCGAGTCCTGGCGCGCTGACCGGCAATGCCAGCAATGCCACGTCGAGGGCGCCCTGGCGCAACTGTTCCTCGAGGCGTTCCGTGGTGTTTTCCTCCACCTGCAGCGGCATTTGGGGCGCCCGACGGTGCAGTTCGGCGATCAGATCCGGTAAAAGGTAAGGCCCTACCGTATGAATGACACCCAGTTTGAGGGGGCCGACCAGCGGGTCCGTCCCTTGCCGCGCAAGCAGGCGCAACCGTTCCACTTCCTCCAGGATGAGCGCGGCCTGAACCACCAGGCCTTCTCCCGCTGGCGTCAGGCGCACTTCCGTGCGTGAACGCTCGAAGATTTTCTGCCCAAGTTCCTCTTCGAGCTTCTGGATGCCGGTGGAGAGTGCCGGCTGGCTGACGAAGCATTTGTCCGCCGCCCGGCGGAAACTGCGTTCCCGTGCAACGCTCACCACATAACGCAATTCATTGAGGTTCATGGTCTGCCATTCCGATGGCTGCGTGATAACTAAATAATATCACAAAATAATAAATAATCAATTTGATATATCAAGTGCCGCCCGGTACAGTGGCTCCAGTGCCCTCGACCTGGAGGGTTTGAGCCAGATTTGATCAAGGAGAACCCCATGCTGGAAAATCGTGAAGGAAAAG
>JAKBAT010000067.1 GCA_021808815.1 Pseudomonadota bacterium | reverse complement strand
AAAATAATCCTTCAACCCGGCAAACCCTTTCACCACCTCCCGCTCGGATGCCACCGGAAAACGCAGTTCAGACAGACGTGACATCAAAACGTCATGGGTATCAGGCAAGGGCCAGCCTTCTGTGGCGCCTACTCCGTAAGCAAAGAACGAAAGCCTCCTCTGGGCCGTCTGCGCCGGTTCAAGTTGGCGCAAGGCACCAGCGGCTGCATTGCGCGGATTGACAAATTGCTTTTCCCCACGCATTTCCTGCGCGCGATTGAGCGCAAGGAAATTACGTTTTTCCATCAAGACCTCCCCGCGAACTTCCAATAGTAGCGGTGGAACATCCATGGGTAATCGCAAGGGAATGGTGCGGATGGTTCTCAAATTGGCGGTGACATCTTCACCCGTCTCTCCATCCCCCCGGGTACTGCCTTCTTCCAAACGGCCGTTGCGATAGAGCAGGCTGACCGCCAATCCATCAAATTTTGGTTCGCAGGCATAAGTCACCACTTCCTCTCCGAGCAACTCCCTGATGCGCCGATCAAAGTTTTGCACATCCTCTACGGTAAACCCATTATTGAGGCTCAACATGGGTACTGGATGTTTCACTTCCCGGAATCCGTCGCGCAACGCTGCGCCCACCCTATGCGTGGGGGAATCAGGATGTTGCAATTCAGAATGGGCCGACTCCAGGGCAAGGAGTTCCTTAAACAGGAGATCGTACTGAGCGTCAGGAATGGTGGGTTCGTCCAGCACGTAATACTGGTAGTTGTAGAGATCTAGCGCTTCACGCAATGCCTTTGCACGCGCAGCGGGATCGACAGACATGGTCAATTTGAAAACAGGCGCAATGCCAGTGCACTGCCCGCTGGAATTTTCTGCTGCTCCATTTGCTGTAACAGGCCGGAGAGCTGCTTTTCGATCACCGCCAATTGACGCACCCCCAGAGCGGCGCCATTGTCGTCCACTACGCGCCCTCCCAAATCCTGGGACAACCTGCCTGCCAGCGAAAACATGTCATGCAGTGCCGTCAACGCATCATCCACGCGGGGCACATCCAGCAAAAGCGTCAAACCTGAAATGGGCGTCACGTCCAGGTCATTGTCCAGAAATGGCTGCCCATCACGATGTGCCAATGTAAAACGGTCACGATGTCGGGCATCCATGACATGAAACACACCATCGTCTCCAAGAAGAAGGCCTTCTGCCTCTGCTGCCTGCCGTAATCTGCGCGCCGGGAGTGTGACCCCTTCCGGAAATATCACGTTCACGCCGATCAATACGTCGACCTTGGCACAAAACTGATCCAGGGATTCGGATGCCTTCAAGGCGATGGCAGCATCTCCTACCTGTGGACTAACCTGCAACTGTCTGGAGATTTCACGCATTTCATCCGAAAAAAGCGCTATCTGCGTCTGATTGAGTGGCCCACGGCGACTCGATAACTGCAGCATGCCAGCCAAAACGGCAAACCGGTGATCTGTGGGCCCATCTACAGAAAACCACTGTCCCCCTATCATTTCCTGGCCTGCCCAGCGGATATTGCGCGTCGAGATGGCACTGGTGATCAACGCCTGCCACAGTTCAGCACCGCTCACCGTGTGATCTCCCTGCAACAGCACGGTAAACTCCACCGCAGGATCAGGCCCTGGAATTTCCACCAGGCTCGCGGCGTCTTCTTCGGAATGCTGAAATTTGGGCTCGCTCCGTGCCGATGTCGGGGCCCCTTGCAGCAATACGTCCTCATCATGCTCGGGCAACACCTGATTGGCCAGACGCCGGTGACGGTATTCCTGGATCCTGCTGAAAACGAATATGCCGGCAACCAGTGCTGCGCCCAGCAACGCCAACCACATCTGCAAATCGCTCATCCCCCCCCCTCTAGGCAGCAACGACCTCGGCCATACGTATGGCTTCCTCAATGTCAACGGCAACCATACGGGATACACCGGATTCTGCCATGGTGATCCCTACGAGCTGCTGGGCCATTTCCATGGCAATTTTATTGTGTGTAATGAAAAGGAATTGCGTTTGTTCAGACATTTTCTGCACCAGGCGCACGAAACGCTCGGTGTTGGTGTCATCCAGGGGCGCATCCACTTCATCCAGCATGCAGAATGGCGCAGGATTGAGCTGGAACAGTGAAAACACCAGGGACAAAGCCGTCAACGCTTTTTCTCCGCCCGAAAGCAAATGAATCGAAGTGGTTTTCTTCCCTGGAGGCTGGGCCACGATCAGGACGCCTGCATCAAGAATTTCCTCTCCCGTCAACTCGATGTGGGCATGCCCGCCCCCGAACAGGGTTGGGAACAAGGTACTGAAGCCATCATTCACACGATCGAAAGTTTCCTTGAGCTGATCACGGGTTTCGCGATCAATCTTGCGCATGGCGTTTTCGAGAGTGTCCACTGCAGCACGCAAATCCGACATTTGTGAATCAAGCCATGTCTTGCGCTCACGCGAAGCCTGGAGCTCGGCCAGCGCTGCCAGGTTCACTGCGCCCAACGCAACGATGCGCAGGTTCAGGGAATCAATTTCCGATTGCAGCGTTGCACTGCGCACCCCTTTTTCCAGCAGCGCCGCCAATTCGATCTCATTTGCCTGGTTTGCCGTCAAGCTTTCCTGGGCGCGCTCAAGGTTGAGCCGGGCTTCCTGCTCGCGCAAACGGATATCTTCCAGTCTCGTACGGAGAGGATCCAGCTGTTGTTGCGCAACCAGGCGTTTTTCCTCCAGCTCACGCAACGTCGCGGCCAGATCGTCCAATATCTTTCTGGCACTGGATAAACCTTGTTCGCGGCCCACCCTGTGCTCCAATGCCTCCTGCAAGGTCTCCACCAGAGGTTTTTCCTGGGCTTCCGCAAGCGCCTGCTGCAACGTCACCATCCTGGGTTCACGCTGGCTCAAACGTTCCATTGCAGCCTGTCGGACCTCTTCCAGATGGGCCATACGCTCCCGCACAGACTTTTCCAGGAACCCTGCTTCCTGCAAAGACCGTTCTGCCGTTTGAAGCGCATTGCGCCTGACTTCGCAGGCCTGTTCCGCCTCCCGGCCCTGTTGGACGAGCTGCTCCATTTGCGCGGACTGCTGCTGAAATAACCGTTCAGATTCAACAAGCTGTTCGCGGTGATGTTCCAATTGCTCCTGTTCGGCTGCCTTCTGGGCCTCCACTTCTGCCTGTTCCTGCTGTACCTGCTGGACACGCTGTTGATGACGCTCGAACTCCCCCTGAAGCCGGGTACATTCGACCTCAAGACCATGCCGCTGGTTTTCAGCGACACGCAAGCGTTGTTCAACCTCTGACAATTCAGTTTGACACAATGTGACGAACGAGCCGGTGCGGTCGCATTCGGCGTTGAGACTGCCATGCCGGGTTTCCAGCAGAGACAAGGATTCCCTGCCTGCCTCGATCTCCCTTGCCCGGGACAACGCACCATGAAATTCGTCTCGAGGTGCAAAAAAAACCACGGAATGCCGATCAATGACATGCCCCTCACGGGATACAAGCAGCCTGCCATCCGGTAACGAAGCTGCCTGGGCCAGGCCTGCCTTGAAATCATCCACGACATATACCTCGTGCATCCACGACGCCAAGGCTGCCTCGCAGGCGGATGAACGAATGTTGATCAGGCTGCGCAATGTGGGGCAAGTGCCCGGAAGATCGGTTGGTGCCAATGCGGATTCCTGTGCCGCATGTGCCTGAAACACGGCAATGCCTGCAGGTACTTCGTTGGCAGCCCATTGCCCCATGGCAGCGTAGTCAACGCTTTGAAAGGCATGCAACCGGGCCCCGAGAACCGCTTCCACAGCCGTTTCCCATCCGGGAGCCACCTGAATGCCCTGCCAAAACATTGGCAGGTCTGACAAACCGTGCTGACGCACCAGATCCTGCGCCCGCTCCTGCCCGCCCAACCGGGACTGAAGTGATTCCAGCGCCGCCACTCCCGCTTCGAGGCGCGAGAGCTCAAGGTGTATTGCTTCTTTCTGCGAACGCATGTCCGCAAAGGCGACTTCACATCGCCCAAGCCGCACTTGTGTCGCGTGTCGGGTTGCCTCGAGAATTGCAACGTCAACATCCATTTCACGCAAACGCGACATCAAGGTATTCAGGCGACTGACGTCAGGCGCCTTCCACTGTTCCTGTTCAGAAAGAAGCCGGGCCTGTCGTTCGTTCAGTTGCAGGAGCAACCGCTCCGAAGCGGCCTGTTCCGACCTGGCAGCGCTAATGCGGCCTTGTGCAAGAGAGGTTTCATGTCGCGCCTGATCAAGCGCACGTCGCCGATCCCGGTTCAGGGACTCGGCAGCCGGCCAAGCTTCCCTTTCCCGAGACACGCGGTCGTTTGCCAATGCCACCAGCCCCTGAGCACGTTCCAGTTCCTCCAGCAAGCCGGTCAGTGTCGCCTGATCGACTGTCAGCCGATGATTGTCTTCGGCAATTTCCTGCTCGAGCCGTGACGCCTCAGCTTCCAGACGCTGCCTTTCCTGCCGCATTGCCTGTAGACGGTTTTCGGATTGGGTCACCACGGTGTTTGCCTGATACAGCATGCCCTGTGCCTCATTAAGGGCGTCGTTGGCAGCATAGTGAGCAGCACGTTCCTCTTCAATGCGCCTTTCAAATTCACGCAATCCTGCAATGGCAGCTTCCAGCTCGATTTGGGTTTTCTCGATATCACGCTGGGCACGCTGGCGGGCGGATTCTGCCTCACGTTTCCGGGAAAACAGCAACAGGTTCTGCGCTTGCGCCAGTTCATTCTGCAAACCCTGCCATTGCGTCGCGACTTCTGCCTGGTGACTGAGTTTTTCGACTTGCTGTTCGAGCTCCCTGGTGATGTCCTCCGTTCGAAGCAGATGCCCCCGCGTGTCCTGCAGTCGCAGTTCCGTTTCGCGCCGACGGTCCTTGTAACGGGAAATGCCTGCTGCCTCTTCAAGAAACACCCGGATGTCCTCCGGCTTTGACTCCACAATGCGGGAAATCATGCCCTGTTCGATAATGGCGTAGGCCCGAGGCCCCAGCCCCGTCCCCATGAACATGTCCTGGACATCGCGACGGCGCACATGGGTGTTATTGATGTAGTAGCTGGAAACGCCATCTCGTGCCAGCACCCTGCGAACTGCGATCTCGGCGTATTGGGCCCATTGCCCCGGGGCGCGGCCATCGGTGTTATCAAACACCAACTCGACACTGGCTCGCCCCTGCGGCTTGCGATCGGCAGTTCCGCCAAAAATCACGTCCTGCAGGGTTTCCCCACGAAGATGGCGTGCCTGGGATTCTCCCAGCACCCACCGGACCGCATCGATGACATTGGACTTGCCGCACCCGTTGGGCCCCACGACCCCAACCAGCCTGCCTGGAACGGGAATTTGGGTAGGTTCGGCAAAAGATTTGAAGCCCGCCAGTTTAATGTGTTTTAGGTGCAATTGAACGCCAAATGATAAAAGAAGTTTAGAATGCCGGTGATTTTACCCGATAATCAGGATGACTCCACCCATGGCCTCACAACCCAGCCGAACATTGGAAACATTCGCCAATCCCTACCCGGAACGGGATTACCTCGTTCACATGGAGTTGCCGGAATTTACGTGCCTGTGTCCAAAAACCGGTCAGCCTGACTTTGCGTGCCTCACTCTGGATTATGTGCCGGCCGAACGCAATGTGGAATTGAAGAGTCTCAAGCTCTATCTTTGGTCTTTTCGAAATGAAGGCGCGTTCCACGAAGACGTGACCAACCGTATCCTGGACGATCTTGTTGCCGCGACCACACCCCGTTTCATGCGTCTTCTGGCCCGTTGGAATGTGCGGGGCGGCATCTTCACACATGTGCTGGCAGAGCACCGCATGCCCGGGTGGATCGCTTCCATTCCCATTCCTCCACCCGCCTTTGCGCCCGCATCTCCACTCCATTCCTGAAGAGCCGCCTCGTGAACCCCCGACTGGATCTCCTGCACCCTTATCCCTTCGAACGACTGCGCCAGCTGATGCAGGACGTAACGCCAGCCCCCGGGCTGTCACCCATCGCGCTTTCTGTGGGGGAACCACGTCATGCCACCCCCCGCTTCATACAGGAAGCGCTGGCACACCATCTGTCCGGTCTGTCCCATTACCCCGCCACTGCCGGGACTGCCCAATTGCGCGGCGCCATCGCGCGCTGGCTGCAACAGCGGTTCAAGCTACCAGAAATAGACCCGGATCGACAGGTACTGCCCACTTTAGGCAGCCGTGAAGCCCTCTTTTCCCTGGCACAGGTCTTGATCAATCCTGATCGCCATGATGCACGTGCAGTCTGTCCCAACCCTTTTTACCAGATATATGAAGGGGCCACTCTGCTGGCAGGCGGGCAGCCCTGGTTTATCAATGCCGATCCCGAGCAGGATTTCAGGGTGGATTACACATCCGTCCCCAAGGCAGTTTGGTCGCGTACGCAGCTGGTGTTCACGTGTTCCCCCGGGAATCCGACCGGACGCGTCATGACTCTCCAGGAATGGAAGGAACTGTTTGCCTTGTCTGATTGTTACGGGTTTGCCATCGTCAGTGACGAATGCTATTCAGAAATTTACCCCGATGAAGATCATCCTCCTCTGGGCGCACTTGAGGCGGCACAACTCCTGGGCCGAACGGGCTTCCCGCGCCTGATCGTTCTGGGCAGCTTGTCCAAGCGTTCTAATGTCCCCGGCATGCGTTCCGCTTTCGCAGCCGGTGACCAAACGCTGCTGCAACGGTTCACCCTGTACCGGACCTATCATGGCAGCGCCATGAATCCTGCCATCCAGGCAGCCAGCACCGCCGCGTGGCAGGATGAAGTGCATACCCTGGAGAATCGCCTCCTCTATCGGGAAAAAATGGACTCTTTCCATGACATCGTGCACCCCGTTCTCCCGCTGGAACGGCCCGAGGCAGGGTTTTACTTTTGGGCACGTACCCCCATTGCCGACACCGATTTCACCCGGAAGCTGATGCAGCACGGCAATGTGGCCGTTCTTCCAGGCAGCCTGTTGGCCAGAACCGCCCACGGCGTCAATCCGGGGTTGCACCGCATCCGGATAGCCTTGGTGGGAACCCCGCAGGAAACCCTCGAAGCCGCGCAACGGCTGGCAGCATTCACCCTTACCCTATAGGAAACAACATCCCCATGTCGTTACTCCAACCCCTGATTGAAGATGCGTACGAAAACCGTTCTGCCTGGACACCCACCTCCCCCCCGGCAGGGCTGCAAGACGCGGTCGAAGAAGTGCTGAACGGACTGGACACTGGTCGTCTGCGTGTCGCGGAAAAAATTGAAGGCCAATGGGTCACGCATCAGTGGCTGAAAAAGGCCGTGTTGATCTCTTTCCGGCTCAGGGACAATCAGCGAATCGACGGTGGATTCACCCAGTACTGGGACAAGGTGGACAGCAAGTTCTCGCAATACGGGGACCAGGATTTCGAGGCAGGCGGATTTCGGGTCGTGCCACCCGCCGTGGCGCGACGGGGCTGCCACATCGCCCGCAATGTGGTGCTCATGCCCTCCTACGTCAACATCGGGGCTTACGTGGATGAATCTACCATGGTAGACACCTGGGCAACCGTGGGTTCATGCGCACAGATCGGAAAGCACGTGCACCTGTCCGGTGGCGTGGGCATCGGCGGCGTACTCGAACCGGTTCAAGCCAACCCCACCATCATCGAGGATCACTGTTTCATCGGGGCACGCTCGGAAATCGTCGAAGGCGTCATTGTGGGAGAAGGCTCAGTCATTTCCATGGGGGTATATATCGGACAAAGCACCAAGATCTACGATCGGGAAACCGGCAATGTCAGCTATGGCCACATCCCCCCAGGCTCGGTGGTGGTTTCGGGGAACCTTCCTGCCGCCAATGGCCTGTATAGCCTTTACTGTGCCGTCATCGTCAAGAAAGTGGATGCCAGGACACGTGCCAAAACCAGCATCAATGACTTGCTGCGGGGTGACTGACCCGTGTGCCTGATCGCACTGGCCTGGCAGGCCCACCCCGTCTATTCACTCGCTCTGGTGGCCAACCGGGATGAATTTCACGCACGGCCCAGTCTCCCGGCCGGATTCTGGCCTGACCATCCTGAGGTACTGGGCGGACGCGACCTGGAAGCGGGTGGCACATGGCTTGGGATCACCCGACAGAAACGCTTTGCGGCAATCACCAATTATCGTGACCCTTCCCAGTTCGAACAGAAACGGCGCTCACGGGGAGAACTGCCGCGCGAATTCCTGACTGGAAACATGGTTCCCCTGCCCTGGCTGGAATCACTGAAGCCGCGATTGGCGGACTACAATGATTTCAATTTGCTGGTGGGCGACGGCAATTGCCTGTTTTGCCTGGAAAGCCGAACTGCCACCATCATTCCCTTGCAGCCGGGCATTTACGGCCTCAGCAACCATTTGCTGGACACACCGTGGCCCAAAGTGTCAGCAGCAAAAAAGGGACTGTCAGCATTGCTGGAAGACCCTCCTGACAATCTGGCATCCCTCTCCGCAAGGATGATGGCCCTGCTATCCAGCCCCGATCCCTATCCCGATGTCCTGCTGCCCCACACTGGCATCCCCCTGGACCGCGAACGGCTCATATCCGCGGCATTCATCCGCGATGCCCGTTATGGCACCCGCAGCACCAGCGTGCTGCTATGCACTGCCGATGGCCGGACCTGGTTCAGCGAGCGTCGATTCGACCCTCAGGGCGAAACAGCAGGTGAATGCGGCATAATGTTGTAACCTTCCTTTAGCGCCATGGACCCGACACTCGAACTCGCACAGCAACTGATTCGCCTCCCTTCCGTTACGCCGGAAGATGCCGGATGCCAGCCACTGCTGGCAAAACGCCTGGCCCCCTGGGGGTTCGAGGCAGAGCCTCTCATTTTCGGAGCAGTGCACAACTTGTGGTTGCGACGCGGCACGCGAGCACCGCTCGTGGTTTTCGCGGGGCACACCGATGTCGTTCCGCCCGGCCCTGACAGCGGATGGCAGTCCCCTCCGTTCCAGCCCGAAATCCGCAATGGGCTTCTGTATGGCCGTGGTGCTGCCGACATGAAATCATCTCTGGCCGCCTTCGTCACTGCCATCGAAGCATTCCTGGCCGGTCACCCCGATGCTCCCGGCTCGATTGCAGTACTGCTCACCTCGGATGAGGAAGGCCCGGCCATCGACGGAACCGCCAAGGTGGTCGCGTGGCTGAAACATCATGGGCAACGTCCCGATTATTGCATTGTGGGCGAACCCACCTCCGTGCAACAGTTGGGAGACACCCTCAAGAATGGTCGACGTGGTTCACTGTCCGGCATCCTGACGGTGCGCGGATTGCAAGGGCATGTGGCCTACCCGCATCTGGCACGCAACCCCATTCATCTGGCAGCCCCGGCCCTGGCAGAACTTGCGTCGGTTGTTTGGGATGAACCCAACGACGATTTTCCGGCGACCACCTTCCAGATTTCCAACCTGCAAAGCGGAACGGGTGCTGGCAACGTGGTGCCGGGGGAATTGACCGCATGGTTCAACTTCCGGTTTTCAACCGCCAGCACGGAAACCTCGTTGCGGGCACGCACGGAGGCCCTGCTGAACCGGCACGGACTGGACTTCGACCTCCGTTGGGAGTTGGGAGCACGCCCTTTCCTCACGCCGCAAGGACCGCTGGTCAATGCCACGCGTGCTGCGATTACCCAGGTGACTGGTCTTTCCCCTGCAGTATCGACGACGGGAGGGACCTCCGATGGACGCTTTCTGATCGATATCTGCCCACAAGTCGTGGAACTGGGTCCTTGCAACGCCACCATCCATCAACGCAATGAATGCGTTGCCGTTGCCGATCTGGCACAGCTGTCCTCCATTTACTGCAATCTGCTGGAACGGCTTTTGTCATCGGGAGGCATTTCATGAACTGGGATCACGCCGTGGAATCCCTGGTGACGGTACGCGATCTGATCCGTTACGCCGTGTCCACCTTCACGGACCAGAATGTCTTTTTCGGCCACGGCTACCCTGGGCCCGTTGAAGAGGCCAGTTATCTGGTACTGTTTGCCCTGGGATTACCCCATCAGCAACGTGACTTGTGGCTGGATGCACGCGTATTGAAGGAAGAACGTCACAGGGCCCTCGAACTGGTGCAGCGACGCATTGATGAACGCACCCCGGCCGCTTATCTGACCCGGGAAGCCTGGCTGGGCCCATTCCGGTTTTATGTGGATGAACGCGTCATCGTCCCCCGTTCTTTCCT
>JAKBAT010000066.1 GCA_021808815.1 Pseudomonadota bacterium | reverse complement strand
TCGCGGCACGCTGCCGGCTGAGGCCTACCAGGCGGCCATCCGTGCCGAAGTGGCCCGGACGGTGCGCGAGCAGGAGGTTCTGGGGCTGGACGTGCTGGTGCATGGCGAGGCGGAACGCAACGACATGGTGGAGTTTTTCGGGGAACAGCTGAAGGGGTATGCGTTCACGCGGGAGGGCTGGGTGCAGAGCTACGGTTCGCGCTGCGTGAAGCCGCCGGTGATCTTTGGCGATGTGTCGCGTCCGCATCCCATGACCGTGGACATGGCCCGTTATGCCCAGTCGCTGACCTCACGCCCCATGAAAGGCATGCTCACGGGGCCGGTCACGCTGCTGCAATGGTCCTTCGTGCGCGACGACCAGCCGCGTGAAACCACGGCCCTGCAGCTCGCGCTGGCCGTCCGGGACGAAGTGATGGACCTGCAGGCGGCAGGCATCGCCATCATCCAGATCGACGAACCGGCCCTGCGCGAAGGATTGCCGCTGGCACAGGGTGCCTGGGCCGAGTACCTGGGCTGGGCCGTGCGCGCCTTCCAGTTGAGCGTGAGCGGCGTCCGTGACGATACCCAGATCCATACCCACATGTGCTATGCGGAATTCAACGACATCCTGCCGGCCATCGCGGCCATGGATGCCGACGTCATCACCATCGAGACGTCCCGTTCCCAAATGGCGCTGCTGGAGGCCTTCGGCACTTTCGCCTATCCCAACGACATCGGGCCGGGCGTGTACGACATCCATGCGCCGCGCATTCCCGCCGCGAGCGAGATGGACACCCTGATGCAGCGGGCATTGGCCGTGATTCCGGCCGAGCGCCTGTGGGTCAACCCGGACTGTGGCCTCAAGACCCGTCGCTGGGAGGAAGTGCGTCCCGCCCTGGCGCGGCTGGTGGAAACGGCCCGCGGATTGCGCGTGGCGCTTCAGGAAGAAACACAAGATATTGTGTGAGGATGTTGACAAAAACACATTAGGTTGCGGTATAGTGCCCTGACACGGTGCCCTGCGCAGAGTCCTGCGCCGGGAGAATAGGGAATCCGGTACGAAGCCCAGGCTTCCAATCCGGAGCTGCCCCCGCAACTGTAGTCGGCGAGTCTGCGCCCCTCCTGCCACTGGATGCATGACATTCGGGAAGGCGGGCGCAAACGGTGACCCGAGAGCCAGGAGACCTGCCGTGGTGATGTTCCATAACGTTTGAGGCGGGGTGTCCTCGGCAGACGGCAGGGTGCTTTCCTGCTGCTTCCATCGGCCAGCTCCGCCCTTTTGACCCAGGAGACCCGCATGGATGGCAGACTGATAAACCCGGAGGCCGCCGTTTCCACCAATGCCCCCACGTTGCAGGTGATCCGCCGCAATGGCACGGTGGTTCCCTTCGATGCCGACAAGATCTCGCTCGCCCTGCACAAGGCCTTTCTGGCTGTGGCGGGCGGATCGGTGGAATTGTCGAGCCATCTGCGCGACCAGGTGGTCGCGCTCACCCAAACGGTGACCCAGGCCCTGCTGCGGCGCCGACCGGGTGGCGGCGCGGCGCACATCGAGGACATCCAGGACCAGGTGGAACTGGCCCTGATGCGTTCCGGCGCACACGACGTGGCGCGTGCCTACGTGCTGTACCGGGAAAAGCGGGCCGCCTTGCGCGCACAGGCGGCTCCCGGGACGCAGTTGTTGCATGCCGTGAACGGCGGGGAACGCCTGCCGCTCAGCGAGGCCTGGCTGCGCGAGCGGGTGGCGCACGCCTGTCGGGATCTGGGGCCGGAAGTGTCGCCAGACCAGGTGGTGCAGCTGGCGCTGCGCGACCTGTATGACGGCGTGCCGCTCGCCGAGGTGCACAAGGCGCTGGTCCTGGCGGCCCGCAGCCTGATCGAACGCGAACCGGTCTACAACCGGGTGACGGCACGGCTGCTGCTGGAACGGATCCGTACCGAGGTGTTGGGCGAAGACGTGGCGCAGGAGGCCATGGCGGAACGTTACCCGGACACCTTCCCCGAATATGTGCGCCAGGGCATCGCGGCCGGCCTGCTGGACCCGGCCCTGGAAGAGTTTGACCTGGCGCGCCTGGGAGCGGCGCTGGACCCCTCGTGCGACCTGCAGTTCGGCTATCTGGGTTTGCAGACGCTCTACGACCGTTATTTCCTGAGGGTGGAAGACCGCCCCATCGAACTGCCGCAATGGTTTTTCATGCGGGTGGCCATGGGGCTCGCCTTGCGTGAAATCGACCGTGACGCCTGGGCCATCGTGTTCTACCGCACGCTCTCGCGATTCGAATTCATGAGCTCCACCCCCACCCTGTTCAATGCGGGCACTTGCCACCCCCAGCTCTCCTCCTGCTACCTCACCACGGTGGAAGACGACCTGGACGGCATTTTCCAGGGTGTTCGCGACAATGCCCTGTTGCAGAAATATGCGGGAGGCCTGGGCAATGACTGGACGCCGGTGCGGGCCCTGGGGGCGCCGATCCGGGGCACCCACGGCAAAAGCCAGGGGGTGATTCCCTTCCTCAAGGTGGTCAATGACACGGCCGTGGCCGTGAACCAGGGGGGCAAGCGCAAGGGGGCGGTGTGCGGCTACCTGGAAACCTGGCACCTGGACATCGAGGAGTTCCTGGACCTGCGCAAGAATACCGGGGACGACCGCCGCCGTACCCACGACATGAACACGGCCCACTGGATTCCCGACCTGTTCATGAAGCGGGTGCTGGCAGACGGCCCCTGGACGCTGTTTTCCCCGTCCGACGTGCCCGACCTGCACGACCGTTATGGGCGGGATTTCGAGGCGGCGTACGAGGCCTACGAACAGCGTGCCGCCGCCGGCCTCATGCCACGCTACCGTCAGGTGTCGGCGCTGTCCCTGTGGCGGCGCATGCTGTCCATGCTGTTTGAAACCGGGCACCCCTGGATCACCTTCAAGGACCCGTGCAACCTGCGCTCACCCCAGCAGCATGTGGGCGTGGTGCATAGCTCCAACCTGTGCACGGAAATCACGCTCAACACTTCCCGGACTGAAATCGCCGTGTGCAACCTGGGGTCGGTGAACCTGCCGGCCCACTTGCAGGACACGGGCCAGGGCCTGGCACTCGACGGGAAAAAACTGGAAGCCACCATCGGCACGGCCATGCGCATGCTGGATAACGTCATCGACCTCAATTTCTATGCCGTGGGAAAGGCACGCCAGTCCAACCTGCGCCACCGCCCGGTGGGACTGGGCATCATGGGGTTCCAGGATTGCCTGCATGCCCTGCGCCTGCCGTACGCCTCGCAGGCGGCAGTGGAGTTTGCCGACCGCGCCATGGAGCAGGTGTGCTATCACGCGTACCGCGCGTCCACCGACCTCGCGGTGGAACGCGGTCCCTATGCCACGTTCCGGGGCAGCCTGTGGGACCAGGGCGTGCTGCCGCCCGACACCCTCGATCGGCTGGCGGCGGAACGCGGCGGCGACGTGGAGGTGGAGCGCTCCCACACGCTGGACTGGGAAGCGCTGCGCCAGCGCATCCGGACGGTGGGCATGCGCAATTCCAACTGCGTGGCCATTGCGCCCACGGCCACCATTTCCAACATCGTGGGCGTATCGGCCAGCATCGAACCCGAGTACCAGAACCTGTACGTGAAATCCAACCTGTCGGGAGAGTTCACGGTGATCAACGAGGCGCTGGTGCACGACCTGAAGGCCCGGGGCCTGTGGGATGACGTGATGGTGGCGGATCTCAAGTACTACGATGGCGCACTGGGCCCGATTGCCCGCGTGCCGGAGGACCTCAAGGCCCTCTATGCCACGGCCTTCGAAATCGATCCCGTCTGGCTGGTGGAAGCCGCGGCACGGCGCCAGAAATGGATCGACCAGGCCCAGTCGCTCAACCTGTATGTGGCCGCCCCCTCGGGGAAAAAACTGCACGACACCTACCTGCTGGCCTGGCGGCGCGGCCTCAAAACCACGTATTACCTGCGTTCCCTGGGCGCCACGGCGGCCGAGAAATCCACCGGCCAGGGCGGCGAACTGAATGCGGTGGCCCCGGACGTTCCCCAATGCCGCATCGACGACCCCACTTGCGAAGCCTGTCAATGACCGAATCGAGGACGCCATGCTGACTTTCGAAGACGACACCATTTCCCCGGCCATCCCGGCCATTGCCGCCGTTCCCGTTCCTCCCGACGCAACGGCCACGACGCGGGTCCAGGCCGTGCACAAGCGCATCATCAACGGCCAGACCGATGTCAACCAGCTGGTCCCGTTCAAGTATCACTGGGCATGGGACAAATACCTGGCCGGTTGCGCCAACCACTGGATGCCCCAGGAAATCTCCATGGCGCGCGACATTGCCCAGTGGAAGGACCGTACGGCCATGAGCGACGACGAACGCCTGATCGTGAAGCGCAACCTGGGGTTCTTCACCACGGCGGACTCCCTGGCGGCCAACAACATCGTGCTGGGGACCTATCGCCACATCACGGCCCCCGAATGCCGCCAGTACCTGCTGCGCCAGGCCTTCGAAGAGGCCATCCACACCCATGCCTACCAGTACATCGTGGAAAGCCTGGGGCTCGACGAGGCGGAAATCTTCAATGCCTACCATGAAATCCCGAGCATCCGGGCCAAGGATGATTTCCTCATCCCCTTCATCGCTACGCTCACCCGGGCCGAATTCCGCACCGGCACGCCCGCGGCGGACCAGGCGCTGTTGCGGGCCCTGATCGTGTTTGCCTGCATCATGGAAGGGCTGTTCTTCTACGTGGGGTTTGTGCAGATCCTGGCGCTGGGGCGCCAGAACAAGATGCCGGGGGCCGCCGAACAATACCAGTACATCCTGCGGGACGAATCCCTGCACTGCAATTTCGGCATGGACCTCATCAACACCATCAAGCTGGAAAACCCCGCGCTGTGGACGGAGGCTTTTCGCGCCGAAGTGGCGGAACTCATGGCGCAGGCCGTGGCCCTGGAATACCGCTACGCGGAAGACACCCTGCCGCGGGGCGTGCTGGGACTCAATGCCCCCATGTTCAAGGAATACCTGCGGCATATCGCCAATCGCCGCCTGCAGCAGATCGGGGTGGCCCCCCTGTATCCGGGTGCCGTCAATCCTTTTCCCTGGATGAGCGAGATGGTGGATCTCAAGAAGGAAAAGAACTTTTTTGAGACCCGGGTCACCGAGTACCAGACCGGCGGAGCCCTGCGCTGGGAATGAGCGGGGAGGAGCCTTGAGCGGGTGATATTCCCCGTCATCCTCTCAAATTGTTATAATGATATTCTCAAATAACAAAATGGCGAGTATCTGCCATGACGGGCATTCTCAAAATTGCCTTCAAGCTGCTGGTGAACGACAAGGGCAAGTTCGCAGCACTGTTGATGGGCATTTTGTTTGCCGTTTTCCTCATGGTCATGATGACCTCCATGTTTGCCGGCATCCTCAAACGCGCTTCGGCCACGGTCCTCAACGTGGGCGCCCAGGTCTGGGTCATGGATCCCGCCGTCAACAACGTGGTCAGCAGCATTCCCATGCCCGACTACGTGCTCGATGCCGCCCGCAGCATCCCGGGGGTCAACTATGCCGTCCCGCTGTATTCCGGTGCGGCGCTGGTGAAACTGCACGACGGCACGTACCAGGCGGTGACGGTACTGGGTCTGGATGACGCCACCCTCTTCGGACGTCCTCCCCTGCTGGAGGGCAGGATCGAAGACATCTATGCCGAGAATGCCTTCCTGGTGGTAAAGGATTCGGAGTTTGCCAAGCTCGGCAACCCCCGCATCGGCAGCGAATTCGAAATCAACGACCACCGCGGCACCATTGTGGGCATTGCCCGCGCCAACACCTCGGGACTGTTCGGCATTCCCACGCTCTATACCACCTACAGCCGGGCCGTCACCTACATTCCTTCCACCCGTTTCACGGCGGCCTATATCCTGATCGAACCCAAGTCGCCGGCAGCCTTGCCCCGGATCCGGGCAGAGGTGGCCAAGCTGGGCTACGAGGCGCTGACCCATGACGAGTTCATCCAAAAGATTTCCCACTTCTACACGTACGAAACCGGTCTGGGCACCAACGTCCTGCTCATGACCATCATCAGTTTCGTGGTGGGGCTTTCCATTTCCGGGCAGACGTTTTACACCTTCATCCTGGAAAACCTGGAAAAGTTTGGTGCCCTGAAGGCCATCGGCGCGCGCGGACGGGAGCTGGTGGTCATGATCCTGTTCCAGGCCGGTTTCACGGCACTCACGGCCTATGGCCTGGGCGTGGGACTGGCGACCCTCATGATCACGCTGGCGCGCATGCGCCTGCCGGACTATGCGGCAGAAGTCACCTATTTCAACCTGGGGCTGGCCTTCGTGATGGTGCTCATCATCGCTGCCGTGTCGAGCCTCATCGGCATCCGGAAAGTGACCCGGATCGAACCCTTCGACATTTTCCGGGGGTAACGTGGCCACGGCACTGCAGGCGGTTTCCCTCAGCAAATGGTTCGGCGAAGGCGAGGCCCGCACCTATGCCGTGCACGACGTGAGCTTCGAGGCCCGGTTCGGCGAAATGCTGTACATCGTGGGGCCTTCCGGCAGCGGCAAGACGACGCTGCTCAGCATGATTTCCGGCATCCTGCGGCCCAACGCAGGGCAAGTGGTGGTGGAGGGGCAGGACCTGTGGCAGCTGCCCGATGACGACATCGCCCGCTTCAGGCTGCACAAGGTGGGCTTCGTGTTCCAGGACTACCACCTGTTTCCCCGGCTGACCACGGCGGAAAACGTGGCCATCCCCCTCATCCTCCAGCAGCGTTCCTGGAACGAGGCCCTGCAGGTGGCGACGCAGTACCTGGAGATCGTGGGGCTGCAGGGCAAGCAGGCCCTTCCGCCCGTCAAGCTGTCGGGCGGCGAGCAGCAGCGCGTGGCCATTGCCCGGGCCATTGCCAGCCAGCCGGACATCCTGATTTTCGACGAGCCCACGGCATCGCTGGATGGCGATACGGGCAAACGCATCGTTTCCTTCGTCAAGGAAAAAATCCTCAATGACCACCGCTGCATCCTCATCGTGACGCATGACAGCCGCATTTTCGAATTTGCCGACCGCATCCTGCAGATGGAAGACGGGCAGATTCACGGGCTCGTCTCCGGGAGAAACCCATGAGACTCAAAATCATTTTCGGGCTGGCCGTGATCGGCATCCTGGCCGGGATCGCGAGCGCCTATCTGTTCGGGCTCCAGCAAAAAACCCAGCCCCCCGCCTTCACGCCGGCCTCCAACCCCTACGCCAAGGGCATTTATGCCAACGGCCTGATCGAAAGCGTGCAGGGCAGCGGAGAAAACATTGCCCTCTATCCCGAAGTGTCCGGCACCATCCAGGCCCTGCCGGTACCGGAAGGCAGCCCCGTGACCGCGGGCGTGCCGCTGTTGCAACTGGATGATCGCGTGCAGCGTGCGACCACGGACCAGCTGGGGGCCCAGGCGGATGCCGCCGACGCCCAGGCGGCGCTGGCCCGGGCCACGCTGGCCAACGTGCAGGACCAGTTTGCCAAGCAGCAGGCTTCCCATGCCCTCGATCCCCGTTCCGTGAGCCGGGATGCCTTCGATTCGGCGCGTCATGGCGTGGAGGTGGCGCAAGCCAGCCTCGAGGCGGCGCAACAGCAGGCGCGGGCCGCGCACAAGGCCTTCGAGGCGGCCCGGGTGCTGCTGTCCAAATACACCCTGACGGCCCCGGCCGATGGGACGGTGCTGGCCGTGAACGCGGCCGCGGGGGGATATGCCTCGCCGGCGGGGGTCTACGATGGCACCACCGGGGCCATGGTGCCCCCCGTGGTGGTGGGGAATGCCCAGCAGACCCTGGCCGTGCGCTGTTACGTGGACGAAATCCTGATCGCGCGCATCCCCGATCCGGCGCACCTGCAGGCGCGCATGTTCATCCGTGGGACCGAGCTCAGCATTCCCCTGGAGTACGTGCGGCGCCAGCATTACGTGTCCCCCAAGATCGAGCTGTCCAATCAGCGCACGGAGCGGGTGGACGTGCGGGTGCTGCCGCTCGTTTTCACGTTCCGGAAGCCGGAAGGCGCGTCGCTCTATCCCGGCCAGCTGGTGGACGTGTACATCGGAGAGAAATGATGGGCATGGCGTGCCGCTGGATCTGCGCGGGAATGCTGGCCTGGCTGCTGGCGGGCTGCACCCTGGGTCCCGACTTCGCACGTCCGGAAGCGCCCGCCACAGATCGCTACACGGCGCAGGGCGATGGGCAGGCCACTCCGGCGGTGCAGGGGGAAGCGCAGCAATTCGAAGCCGGGGCGGCGCCCACGGCACGCTGGTGGCAACTGTTCGGCTCCACGGCGCTCGATACCCTGGTGACGCAGGGCCTGCAGCACAACCAGGGGCTCGTTGCGGCCGAGGCCAGCCTGCGGCAAAGCCAGAGTGCGCTGCGCGCCGGTTATGGCGTGTTCTACCCCCAGCTCTCGGCAGGGGTGGGCGCTTCCCGCGAGAAATTTTCTCCCGCGCTGTTCGGCAGCAACACGCCCGGCCCCACCTTCAACCTGTTCACACTGTCGGCCAGTGTGAGTTATGCCCTCGACATCTTTGGCGGCCAGCGGCGCCTCGTGGAGGGACTGGCCGCCGAAACCGACCTGCAACAGGCACTGCGGCAGGGGTATGCCCTGACGCTGTCGGGCAACCTGGTCAACACCGCCATTGCCCGCGCGGCCTACCTGTCGCAGCAGGCGGACACGCAGGCGCTGATTGCGGTGCAACGCGCCCAGCTGGGACTTGCGGAACACCAGGTGGCAGCCGGGACCGTTCCCTTTGCCAACGTACTGGCCTTGCGCGGCCAGGTGGCGCAACTGGAAACCACCCTGCCGCCCCTGCAGCAGAGAATCGACCAGGCCGAACACCTGCTCGCCACCCTGTCGGGGGCGCTGCCGTCGCAGTGGCACCCGCTCGCCTTACCCTTCGCGGAGCTCCAGCTGCCGCAGCATCTGCCCCTGTCGCTGCCCGCCGCGCTGGTGCACCAGCGTCCCGACATCCTGGCTGCCGAAGCGGCCCTGCACAGTGCCAGCGCTGCCGTGGGCGCCGCAACGGCAGCACAGTTTCCCGATTTCACCCTGAACGGGAGTTATGGCCAGTACAGCACTTCGAGCCGCAGCCTGTTTGCGGGCAACGGCAATTTCTGGAACCTGGGGGTGGACGTGGCGGCCCCGCTGCTGGATGGCGGTACCCGACGCGAACTCACGCAGGCCGCACGGGACGCCTATGCACAAAGCCAGGCGCAATACCGTCAGACGGTGCTGGAGGCCTTCGGGCAGGTGGCGGATACCTTGCGGGCCCTGCAGCATGACGCGGAAACGCTGCAGGCGGCAGACGCGGCCCAGGCGGCCGCGGAAAACGCCTGGCGCCTGCTGCAGGTCAACGAACAGGCGGGCCTCGCCAATGGCCTGCAGGTGCTGGCGGCCCAGGGGCAATACCTCCAGGCCCGCATTGCGAGTACCCAGGCCCGGGCCCTGCGCCTGCAGGACACCACGGCCTATTTCATTGCCCTCGGGGGTGAGGGTCCCGGACGTTAGCTACCAGCCGAGGCCCCAGGGTTCCATGGGACCCATGGGTCCCATCGGGCCCATCATCCAGGGGTTCTGGTACATGAAAGGATCGGGACCGAAATCTGCGTTAGGGTCGTAGGGCACTGCTTTGGGCCAGAGGTAGAGGGTGTCGATGGCCACATGGGGGAAGATGTAATCGGCCTGGCCGATTTTGCCGATGGTGGGCAGCTGCAGTGTGCCCGTCACGGTGATCTCACGTTTGACGGCATACACTTCCGGATCGAAGAAACCGTTGAGGCAGGCGATGAACCGCCCGTCGGTGCGGTCGTTCTGTTCCGGTCGCGCGCTGTCGTCGAGCGGTCGGCTCACCACTTCAAAACAGGTCTGTTTCCCGTCCGGCGTGGTGCGGGCAATGGTGCCGCCCCAGCGGACCTTTAACCCCAGCACGTCGGGGCGGGTCTGGGCCTGGTGCGGCGTGACCTGGGAGAAATCGTTGCCGGCCAGCTGGGCCGGCACCATCATGGTGCTGCAACCGGCGAGCACGATGCACAACCCCGCCAGGGCAATGGCGGAGACCGCGCAGTCACGCAGGCGGGGGAAGGGAGGCACTGTCATGCGCACCATGGTAGCGGAAGCGCCCCGCAGGGAGGGCGGGATTTTGTAAATAAAGCTTGCGACCGGCAGGCTCAGCGTTTGCCCAGGCCGATGGATACGGCCCAGATGGCGGCTTCCACGCGCGAATGGAACTGGCTGGAATCCACCCTCACGCCATTGGTGGCAGGGCGGTGACGCATCATCACCCTCCCTGGATCAGCTCTCCAAAAAGCTCTCGCACCTTGGTCTTTGCGTCGG
>JAKBAT010000065.1 GCA_021808815.1 Pseudomonadota bacterium | reverse complement strand
GCGAGTATTCAGAATCATCGCGTCAGCAGATCAACGTAGCCCTGGTAGCTGTAGATGCGGTTCTTTTTCTGCCCGGTCATTTCCTTCACGATACCCAAATCGACCAGTTGATTGACCGCAGCGCTGGTCGTGGGGAAACTCGTGTCCAGAATCTGCCGGGCGCGCTCGGCCTCGCTTGCCACATTGGCTACGCCCTCCAGGAAGAAGGCCACCCAACCCTCCCAGTCGCCTTCGGCGCGGATACCGGATAAGCGACGGTAGTACTCAGTCTGATACTGCTTGAGATAGGCGCTGAGGTAGAGCAATGGTTCGGGCAGCAGATGCCAATGCTCGAGCAGTGCGGCAATGAGCAAGCGCCCGATGCGGCCGTTGCCATCCAGGAACGGGTGGATGGTTTCGAACTGGGCGTGGATCAGGGCGACGCGCACCAGCCCAGATACGCCTTCTGGGTGTATGCTGCAAGTACTAATGACGAAAACCTGGATGCTTGGATCTTTGAAAACACGGGTAGACCGCTTCGAAATGCGGACGTTTTTTGGAGACACCAGGGCAATGTTGACCCTGGCCATCCTGCTCGCCCTGAGTGGCCTGCTGGTGGGCTACTTGCTCATGGATTTTAGTTGGTTTGCTCGTTTTGGCGCGCTTGTGGTAACGGTTGGCATTACGCTTCTTTCGAGGGCAAGCGTGATTCGTGAGGACGTGATAGCGCATGTCATTCAGTCCAACACCGGGCTTAGCCAGCTCAATCCTGATCACTATAAAATGATCGGTGATCCAACCCCTGAATGGGTACATGAAGATTTGCGAACAAGAACAGCGATCGGAGTGTGGGGGCCTCTTGTCACCTTTATTGGCACACTCATCTGGGGCTTTGGCGATTTGCTGAATAGGTTGCTTTCATGAATCAAATTATTGGCACTGGGTGGTAGCGAGCCAAGAACTGACGCAGAAAAAAACGATATTGGCTGTTTGGATCAATTGGCTCGCCCATGAAAGCCCTGACTACGGTTTGCGCGCGATCAGCTCGACCGGGGCGATGCACCCGCGTGTCAAGTTTTCGATCATGTTCCGGATCTTGGTCTGGGCTGTTGCGCCCATGGTAAGCGGCAATCCGATCGGGGTGTCCGCCTGGACAGCCTTTTCCCTCAAGCCTTCGAAAAAGTTGATCGCAAAGTCGCGACGATTGCGCATGGCAACGATCTCGAATCCGGCCGCCTGCAAGGCCGCCCGGTAGTCTTCAGGTGTCCCGGGGAAACTGTGCGCCTCCGTGCTCGCCCACGGGACAGGATAGGCAAGTGGTTCGTCGGACATGCGCATCACGTCATAAATGCCGAACAGCGCTCCCGGTTTCAGTACCCTTGCCACCTCAATTGCCAGGGCTGCCTTGTCGGCAATGTTCATGCCCACGTGCAGCATGTATGCCTTGTCGAATGTTCCAGCGGCGAAATCCAGCGCCAGGGCGCTGCCCTGGGTCAGGGTGATCCGGTCGGACAGTCCCGTCCAGCGGCATAGTTCCCTGCCCGTTGCGACGAATTCCTCGGTGAGATCGATGCCACTGACACGGCAATTGTAGGTCAGGGCGGCGTAACGGCTTGCGCCACCGATGCCGCACCCGATATCCAGCAGGTGGTCATCGACTTTCGGTGCCAGTTGGGACAGAAAATCCCGGGTTGCCGTGCGGCCACCAATATGAAATTCATCGACCGGCGCAAGGTCGTCGATGGTTACGAATTCCGGTTCTTTGCCCAGTTGCGCCACCGCCGAACGGATAGTGTGGAGCAGGTTGCCCTGGGTGTAGTGTCTGGCGATCGGGGATAGGTCTTTCATGGATACGCTCCTGGCGGGCATCCTGCAGGATAACCCGATACGGATTTTCGGGCACATGGAGGGTCACGCGCCCTAGGTTCCGAGGCGGGTTGCCTGCTCTGTGGGAATCATAGGCATCCCTGGTTTGTTCTGCCGATTGCCTGGCGCAAATGGGCGCAAACTGCTGCCCGGAAACCCGCATGAATCCTGGCCCCGATGCCCAGGGCGACCTGCGCATCATCAAAGAATAGAGAGCAACCATGCACCCGGTGAGGGCAAAATCAGCATGAATTAGAATGGCGTGAAATTCGCACTGTCTGAAAACCGCGCCAACACTGGTGCTTCGACAGCCATGAAAAAGGCCAGAGAAAATTTGGCCTTGGGGAAATGGTGGAGGGTAGGAGGATCGAACTCCCGACCTTCTGATTGCGAACCAGACGCTCTCCCAGCTGAGCTAACCCCCCACATTGCCTGTTATTATATCCAGCCTATGAAAAATGCGCGCGCTCCCCTTTCGGACCCCCTGGCGTTGCTGGGCGCTGTGCTGGCGATCGAATTTGCCTGGTTGCCCGCCTTGTGTCTTGTGGGGGGTCATCCTGCCTGGCCGCTGTTTATGGGGCTCGTGGGTTTGCCAGTTCTGGAGCTGGCAGCCGGGGATTACCAAGGGCCGATTCCCCACTGGAATTTCTGGGTGCTGCGGGTCATTTTGATCGGGATCACGGTACAGGGGCTGCTGGGGGCCTATTGGGCCCAGCATTATCCCTGGTGGCTGGTGGTGCTGGCGGGGGCAGGTTCGGGTTATGCCGCAGGCAGTTCGGGCAATGCCCTGGGACATGAACTGGGGCATAGCCGCAACGCCTGGGACCGACGGCTGGCCAAATGGTTTTTTACCACGGTATGTTTTGGACATTACACCCAGGAGCATGGTGCCGGGCACCATGTCCTTGTCGGCACTCCAAAGGACAGCCTGTTTACGAATGTGCACGACACCCTCACCACGTTCTCAAAACGCAACATGGTCAAGCAGTTGCGCCGCGGGATCGAAATTGCCCGGGCGCGCGGCAACCTCTGGTCCGAGGTCTATGGCCCCGCCTTTTTTTATGGGGTGCTGAATGCCGGGATGCTGGCCCTGGCGGGTTGGAAAGGTGTCCTGTTCCTGACGGTGCAGACGCTTGTGATGTACCTGGTGGACGCCTCCATCACGTTCATCCAGCATTGGGCCCTGTACCGCAAAACCGTGGGGGGGCGGTATGAACGGATCGGGCCGCAGCATACCTGGGACTGCCGCAACTGGATCACCACCCTGGTGTCCTTCAACAACTGCCGCCATGCTGACCATCACCTCCATCCCGGCAAAGATCTCAATGCCCTGGCCCTGACGCCCTCGGCGCCCCAGCTGCCCTATGGTTACGCCGTGATGGGAACGCTCGCCAATGTTCCGTCCCTGTTCCGGCGCGTGATGGAACGGGTGCCGGGGGCAAAACTCAACCGAAGCCCTGGCACCTAGTTACGACGCGTCGTCCGTCACGGCGCCGCGACTTGCGGTGCTCACGAGCTTCATATACTTCGCCAGAACGCCCCGGGTGACGCGCGGCGCAGGGGGCGTCCAGGCGGCCCGGCGTCGGGCCAGTTCTTCTTCGGGGACATTGAGCTGGAGCAGGCGTGCCGGGGCATCGATGGTGATGGAATCTCCCTCCTGGACGAGGGCAATGGTTCCCCCCACGAAGGCTTCCGGCGCCACGTGGCCCACCACCATGCCGTACGTCCCGCCGGAGAAGCGCCCGTCCGTGATGAGCCCCACGGCGTCACCCAGTCCGGCGCCAATGATGGCGGAGGTGGGTGAGAGCATTTCCCGCATGCCGGGCCCCCCCTTGGGGCCTTCGTAACGGATCACCAGCACGTCCCCGGAGCGGATGCCGCCCTTGAGGATGGTGTCCATGGCGGCTTCCTCCGAATCGAAGACCCGGGCCGGCCCCGTGATCCGGGGATTCTTGACCCCGGTGATTTTGGCCACGGCCCCTTCCGAGGCCAGGTTGCCCTTGAGGATGGCCAGGTGGCCCTGGGCATACAGGGGGTTGTCCCACTGGCGAATCACATCCTGTTCGCGCGCGGGGTCGGCGGGAACGTCCCGCAGGTTTTCCGCGACGGTTTTTCCCGTGATGGTGAGGCAGTCCCCGTGCAACAGTCCGCGCGCCAGCAACATCTTCATGACCTGGGGGATGCCGCCTGCCCGGTGCAAATCGGTGGCCACGTACTGCCCCGAGGGCTTGAGGTCGCACAACACAGGGATGCGTCCGCGGATTTCCTCGAAATCCTCCAGGCGCAACGGGACGTCGGCAGCCTGTGCGATGGCCAGGAGATGGAGCACGGCATTGGTGGATCCGCCCACGGCCATGGTGACGGCAATGGCGTTTTCGAAAGCCTTGCGGGTCAGGATCTGCCGCGGCAGGAGCTGGTGGCGGATGGCCTGCACCAGGGTGCGGGCGCTTTCTTCGGCGCTGAGTGCCTTTTCCTCGTCTTCGGCGGCCTGGGTGGAGGAGTAGGGCAGCGCCATGCCCAGCACCTCGATGGCAGAGGACATGGTGTTGGCGGTGTACATGCCGCCGCAGGAGCCTTTTCCCGGACAGGCGCGTTTTTCGATTTCGGTGAAGTCGGTTTCCGACAGTTTGCCGGCGGTGAATTGCCCCACCGCTTCAAAGGCGCTGACGATGGTGAGGTCCTTGCCGTGGTAGTGCCCCGCCTTGATGGTGCCGCCATACACGTAAATGGCGGGGATGTTCATGCGGGCGATGGCCATCATGCCGCCGGGCATGTTCTTGTCGCACCCGCCCACCACCAGTATGCCGTCCATGCATTGGGCATTGGTGGCCGTTTCGATGGCATCAGCGATGACTTCCCGGGAAACCAAGGAGTATTTCATGCCCTGGGTGCCCATGGAAATGCCGTCGGATACCGTGATGGTGCCGAACATCTGGGGCATGGCCCCGGCAGCATGGAGGGCGCTTTCGGCACGGGCAGAGAGTTCGCCCAGGCCGGCATTGCAGGGCGTGATCGTACTTTGTCCGTTGGCGATGCCCACGATGGGTTTGGCGAAGTCGTCGTCGCCAAATCCCACGGCCCGCAGCATGGCCCGATTGGGGGAACGTTGGACGCCTTCGGTGATGGTGCGGCTGCGGCGGTTGTCGGCCATGGGGAATCTCCTGCAACATGAGGTCGGTATAATCTTTCATTTTATCGCAAGGTCTGGTTCCCATGCTGATTCATCCCAATTTTGACCCTGTGGCGATCCATCTGGGCCCCCTGGCAGTGCGCTGGTACGGCCTCATGTATCTGGCAGGCTTCCTGGCAGGCGCCTGGGCGGCCCGCTGGCGCATTCGCACCCAGCCCTGGCTTCACTGGACCGTGGAGCAGGCCGACAACTTCCTGACCTATGTGGTGCTGGGGGTCATCCTGGGGGGGCGCCTGGGGTACGTGTTGTTCTACAAGCCAGAGTATTACCTGTTCCACCCGTGGGAAGTGGTGGCCGTGTGGCAGGGCGGCATGTCCTTTCATGGGGGATTCCTGGGGGTGGTGTTGGGGGGCTGGCTTTACGCGCGACGCCATCAGCGCCATTGGCTCGAAGTGACCGATTTCGTGGCACCCCTGGTGACCTTCGGGTTGGGGTTTGGCCGTATCGGCAATTTCATCAACGGCGAGTTGCCCGGGCGGGTGACCCACCTCCCGTGGGGCATGGTGTTTCCCCGCTACGACCAGTTGCCACGCCATCCTTCCCAATTGTACGAAGCCTTGCTGGAAGGTCTGGTTCTGGGCACCCTCTTGATGTTGTTCAGTCGCAAACCACGCCCTTTGGGGCAAATGTCGGCATTGTTTCTGATGGTCTATGGCGCCTTCCGCATCCTGGTGGAATTCACACGTGAGCCGGATGATTTCCTGGGATTGTTGGCCCTGAACTTCAGCATGGGACAGTGGTTGAGCCTGCCCATGGTGCTGGGGGGCGTATTTTTGTGGAGATGGTCTAAAAAATCAGCTATCATGAAAGGTGACAAGCAGTGAGCAGGATTCACTGACGTAAAATCAGGAACCAGTGATCGGGGGGCAGACCCCGGAATTGGATCCAATTTGGAGACGTGGCGACAACAGGCAATGCATTGGGGTCTGTCCCCCGTGACTTCGTTATTCCCAAATTTGGAGAAATTGCACATGAAATCCCTGAAAATCGCCCTGATGATCGCTGGTCTGTTCACTGTGGGTAGCGTGATGGCGGAAGATGCCGGTCTGGCTCTTGCCAAGAAAAGCGGTTGCCTGTCCTGTCATTCGGTGGAAAAGAAAATTCTCGGTCCCGCGTACAAGGATGTGGCCGCCAAATACAAGGGTCAGGCGGATGCCGAAGCCAAGCTGGTGGCCAAGGTCAAAAAGGGTGGCGGCGGCGTCTGGGGTCCCATGGCCATGCCGGCCAATACCCAGATTTCGGATGCGGATGCCCATGCCCTGGTGAAGTGGATCCTGGCGCAGTAAAGACCCTCCATGCGCCCCTCCCTGAAAGGGGCGCATGCCCCCCTGATCCTCCTGTTGGTGCTGGCACTGGCGGCCTGTAGCAAAACGCCGGCGCCCGCAGAGACCAATGCCCTGACGGTACGGATTGGCTCGGTGGCGCCCTTGACGGGCCCCCAGGCCCATCTGGGCAAGGACAACGAAAACGGTGCCCGCCTCGCCATTGCGGATGCCAATGCCCAAAACGTCGTCATCGCCGGCAAGAAAATCCATTTCGAACTGGTGGGGGAAGATGATGCGGCAGATCCCCGTACCGGCACCATCGTGGCGCAGAAGCTGGTGGACGCCAAGGTCAATGGTGTCGTGGGGCACCTCAACTCCGGAACCACGATCCCGGCTTCCAAAGTCTATGCCGATGCTGGCATCGTGCAGATTTCCCCCTCCGCCACAAACCCGAAGTACACCCATCAGGGCTTCAGGACGGCATTCCGGGTCATGGCCAATGACGAACAGCAGGGAGAGGTGCTGGCCCGGTTTGCCACCCAACACTTGCAAGCCAGGACCATCGCCATCATCGACGATGCCACGGCGTATGGGCAGGGCCTGGCCGACGAGTTCAGCAAGGCGGTGCAGGCAGCGGGTGCCCATGTGGTGGCCCGTGAACATACCGATGACCACAGCACGGATTTTTCCGCGATCCTGACCCGCATCAAGTCGAAGAAACCGGACCTGATTTTCTATGGCGGCATGGATGCGCAAAGCGGGCCCATGGCGAAGCAGGTCAAGACACTGAGAATCGATGCGGCCTTCCTGACGGGTGATGGCGGATGTTCCCAGGAGTTTTCCCAACTGGCCGGCGCGGCTGCGGAAGGCGTGTATTGCAGCCTGCCGGGAGTTCCCCTGGAGAAAATGCCCAAGGGCGCTGATTTCAAACAGCGTTTCAATGCCCAGTACGGTGAAATCCAGGACTATGCCCCCTACAGTTACGACGCGGTAGGGGTGATGATCGCAGCCATGCGCGCCGCGGATTCGGTGGATCCCGCCAAATACCAGCCGGCTCTGGCCACGATCCGCTATCCCGGCGTGACCGCCACCCTCCAGTTTGATGAACATGGCGATCTCAAGGGGGGCCTGGTCACCCTGTATCAGTGGAAGTCTGGCGTCAAAACCCCCCTGGACTGAATCCCTTTTCCCCTCCCTGTGTCCAGCGCAGGAAATCCCCTACGTTTTTCCCGGAAAGTGCCGATAACAACGCTATAACAAATAACAACAGGAGACTGCGATCCTTGAACGAGTCTAAACCGCGAGGTTTGCAATGTCTGTCTTTGCACGGCTGTACGAAAATATCGAAATTGCCTTCTGGAATTCCCTGACCCGCAAGCTTTCCAGCTTTCTTTTTGTGGTGGCGGCCCAGGCTGGCTGCCTTCTGTTGCTGTTGCGTGAGCGTTGGCAGATCGAGGCTGTGCTGGGACAGCAGCCAGACACTGTCCTGGCGGGCCAGCTTGCTCCGGTACTGAATCAGACGCTCTGGCTGATGGTGGCCCTCACCACGGGCATGTTGCTGTTCACGCTGTTCATGGTGTGGTACCTGCGACACCTGATCGTGCGCCCCATCCAGACGGTGGCCCGCCTGCTGCAGGAGATGGGAAAAGGGGAAGGCGATCTGACCCAGACCCTGCCGCTGATGACCCACGACGAAATACGCGATCTGTCGGACAACTATAATTGCTTCCTTTTCAAATTATGTGAAATCATCGACAGCGTCCGCAGGCTGGGGGTGACCATTGCCTCCGATTCGGCCCGTGTGGCCAAGAACACGCGGGATGCGGCGGCCAGCACGGAACGTCAGGATGCATTGACCCAGGCCGTGTTTACGGCAAGCCAGGAGGCCACCAAAGCGATCCAGGACGTGAGCGACAATACCCAGCGTATCTCCGCTTCCACCACCACCAACCTGGAAAAGGCCCGGTCCTCCGAGGAGGAAATGCAGCGTGCCGCCGCCCAGATCGAAAATATCGGCCAGAAGCTCGCACATTTTGCCCATACTGTCGAAGGGCTCAACCACAGTTCCCAGAGCATCCGCGATATCGTTCTCCTGATCGAAAACGTCTCGAACCAGACCAACCTCCTGGCCCTCAATGCGGCCATCGAAGCGGCACGGGCGGGAGAATCGGGGCGGGGATTTGCCGTGGTGGCCGATGAAGTGCGGCGACTGGCCGAACGGGTCAAGGCGGCCACGGAGGAAATCTCCGGCAACATCGGCACCATGGCGGGTCTGGTGCAGGAAATCATCCTGGAAACACAGGGAATCAGTACGGCAACCACCCAGGCCCGTACCGTCGTGCATTCGGCCTCCGAGCTGTTTCATGGCATGGTGTCCGATTTCCAGTCCACCAATGACCAATTGATGGAAATTGCGGCTGCGATGGATGAGCTTTCCACCGCCAACAGCCTGACCCATGGCAATGTGTCCCAGATCCATGTCATGTCGAACGATCTCAGCCGGCGCATGAAGGATTCCCGTGATTCGTCCGATCACCTGAACCAGACCACGGAGCAGGTACAGGAGCTGGTCTCCCGTTTCCGGACCGGCCGGGGCAACTTCGATTTCAATCTGGACAAGGTCAAGGCATACCGCCAACAGGTGGAGGAAAACCTCGTGGCCATGGCAGCCCAGGGGATTCCGGTATTCGACCAGCAATACCGCCCCATTCCGGGCACGGTGCCACAAAAGTACAAAACCGGGTACGACGATGCCTTTGCGCGACAAATGCAGCCCTTGTGCGATCGACTGGCAGAAGAGGTGAAGGGGGGCGTGTTTGCCTTGTGTGTCGACACCAACGGTTACGGTCCGACCCACAACAGCCGGTATTCACACCCGGTGACCGGCGACCCCGAAGTGGACAGGATTTCCAGTCGCGACAAGCGCATTTTCGATGACGCCACGGGGCTGCGCGCAGCCCGCAATGCGCAATCGTTCCTGTTGCAGACATACTTGCGGGATACGGGAGAGTTGCTCAGCGACCTTTCGGTGCCCATTCATGTGCAGGGCCGGCACTGGGGTGCCCTGCGCGTGGGGTTCGATCCCCTCGGACTGATGGGCGAATGAACGACTATGGGGTCCTTTTCCCGAAAAACAAGGGCTTGAACATTTTCCTGGCCGCCCTCAGATAGGTTCCATGGGACCTGGCTCCCGCCAGGACCACTGAACATTCTGAAGGAGGCCGTAATGATTTACCGTACCATGTTTCCCCGCCGCGACGTGTTCGCGGAACTGGATCGCCTGCAGCGCGATTTCCGGGACGCATTCGAATTTTCCCCCAACATCCGCGGCCGTTTGCGCGGTGGTTTCCCGGGCATGAACGTCGGTCGTACCCCCAAGTCGGTGGAGGTTTACCTGTTCGTGCCGGGTGTGGATCCTTCGGCACTGGACATCCAGCTGGAAAAGGGGGTGTTGACCATTGCCGGGGAACGTACCCTGGCACGCACGGAGAGCGGGAAGAATGCGCCGATCCGGCATATCGAGGAGCGCTTCGAAGGACGTTTCCGCCGTGTCGTGACATTGCCCGACGATATCAGGTCCGATGCCGTGGATGCCCACTACCGTGATGGCGTCCTGCACATCAGCATTCCCCGTCGCGAAGCGGCCTTGCCGCGACGCATCACCGTTCAATAAGGGAGGTTTGTCATGACCATCGCAACGGAAGTCAACAAGGTGGCGGAGCCGCAACGGGAAGAAAGCCTGTTGCTACCTCCGGTGGACGTACTGGAAGACGCGGAGGGAATCACGCTGTTTGCGGATCTGCCAGGCGTTCCCAAGGACAGGCTCCATCTCCAGGTGGAGGACCAGACCCTGACGATCGAAGGGGAATTGGGCCTCGACCTTCCAGAGGGCATGGAGGCCGTGCATGCGGAAGTGGCGCAGCCCCGCTTCCGGCGTGTCTTCACCCTGTCCAGGGAGCTCAACAGCGAAGGAATATCCGCGGATTTTCATCAGGGGGTGCTGAAGCTGCGCATTCCCAAGGCGGCACACGCACAATCCCGCAAGATCAGCATCCAGGTGCATTGAACGCGGGGATCTGGGGCAGTTCCCGGCGCGGAACTGCCCGTGCCGGAT
>JAKBAT010000064.1 GCA_021808815.1 Pseudomonadota bacterium | reverse complement strand
AAACGGAAAAACTCCTCGAAGCCATGCGCAGCGCCTTGTCTCGCAACGATGCCCCTGCATTTCGCGAGCTCGCCCACACCATCAAGGGCAGTGCCGGCAACATCGGCGCGGAAGCCCTGCACCTCACCTGCCGGGACATCCTGTTGCTGGATCCCAAGACTTTCCCACAGGCAGCTCCCGAACTTCTGATTGCGGCGCAACAGCACTTCAAGGGCGCCCAGGATTTCCTCACGAGCTACCTGAGCAACGCCCACGGAAGATCCGTTCTACCCTCATCTACGCAATAAGATATTCCTTCTCTTTGGGCAGGAATGCCTTTTCCTGGGAACGCACGAAGCGGTCCATGACTTTGAGGTCCTTTTCCGTCAACCGCAGCGCTGCATCGACCCAGATGCTGATCACGTCCATCATTTCCTCATAGGTCACTGGATTGAAACGCTGGCGCACCTTCTGCACCGCACGGAAGGCATTGGATTTGCGCTCCTGACGTGCCACAAAATCATGCACAGCCTGGATTCCGGTTCCCGGCTCCACCAGGATATCCACAACGCCCATCTCGTACAGCTCTTCTGCCAGATACATCTTACCGCTCAGAAGCAGCTTCTCCGTGGTGGCCGGCCCTACTTTCCGGGCTAGCAGGGTATAGGCCCCCATGCCGGGAAACAGGTTGAAGAGCACTTCCGGGAATCCCATTTTCGTGCCACGTTCTGCAATGATCACATCCGCCGTCAACGCACCCTCGAATCCGCCCCCCAAGGCATCACCCTGCACCAGGCCAATGGTCGTCAAGGGCAGGTAAAAATGGTTGATGCGAGGGAACAAGACATTGACGCATTCAGTTCCATACATCATCAGGGTGTCCCGATCCTTATTCCGGATCACATCCCTGAACAGGGACAGTTCCCCCCCCAGATTGAATACACCGGGAGTCAGTGACCCCATGACCGAATATTTGACCGGATGATACCGGTCCCCTTGCCACAGCTGGCCGCCACTGGTTTCGATGGCTTCATGATGATGGCGTAATTCGGTCAGAAACGTGGTACTTGCACAGGGAATTTCGCCTTGGTCAAAGAAGGTCCACAGAATGCCCTCCCCCGCGTCAAAACGAATGGTAAGTTGCGAATATTGGGTTTCCAGCACGGCGCTTGTATCCGAAATGAGTTCCATTTTTCTCTCCTGGTGTCAGATGCGATCACGAACGAATCGGATGATGCATGGTTATTGGCTCTGAACGAGATGAGTCATGCTGCAATTTTCAGAACATTGGCAGATTTGACCTTGGGTTTGAATTTTTGCCGTGCCTGCCAGAGATCATAGGAAGCCTGTTCGGCCACCCAAAGATCAGCACGAACCCCCCTTGCCTTACCCAGCCATTTCTCGAGACGTAGTGCCATTTCGGGAGAAATGGCAGCACGGCCATTCAGTACCCTTGACAGGGCCGCACGGGTCACGCCCAGCTGTGCGGCTGCCTGGGTCACCGTCAGCCCAAGCACGGGCAATACATGATCACGGAGATATTCTCCGGGGTGCTGCGGATTTTCAAATTTTGTCATAGTGGTGCCTCCAGACGGTTGTTCATACGTCACTTGCCTGGAATCGACTGTATAGCGTGACGTTTCGGTGGTCAATGAATCAAAAGGCTGAATACAGGGAGGAAACCATGGCAATTCAGTGTATAGCATTGGTACTCATGCCATAAAAACGTCATATTCACAAGGGGATACCGGGTGTCATGGCCCCATAGAAGTCGCGGTGGCGACCTTGGGAAAAACGATGGTGGCGATGCAGTTGGAAACGAAAAATACTTTTTTATTTCATCATGTTGTGCGTGACAGCGGCAAGGTGGATTTAGCCGCCGGAGGCATGGCACGTTGCCATTCCCGGACCCGCTTCAACAACATTCCAAGCACCAGCAGCAATCCCCAGGGGCCGATCTGTATGAGCGTCCATTTTGCAAGCAAACCGGACAATAAAGGCAGCAGCCACATCAACACGATCAGCTCCCGCTCTCCCCTGCCCCACCCCTCCCGCATGGAAAACCGGCATAACCAGGCAGCGGGCAGGGCAAGCCAGGTCAAATCGTATTCCAGCAGGTATGGACTGATCAGCAATGTGGCCGTGGCAAGAACTGCAAAGCGCAGTGTGGGTTCACTGCATCGACGCCAGACGTGCCAGACGCTGGCCACTCCGATCGAAGCAACGACCAGGTGACCCGCGTACGCCCAAGGCACGGAAACGCCCAACAGTCTGAGAAATGAAAACATGGTGGGCATGTGGACCCAGTAGACAGGGCCGTTGTGCTCGGCGAACGTCCGTGCCACATTCAGGCTGTTCAACCATGCCGGAACCGTAGCCACCCCCAGAACGCCGATGCCTGCCACCATGATGGCTGACGATGAAATGCCTGCCATCAGCAAAGTGGGCCAGGCCCGGGAGGCCACCAGTGCCACGGGAAACAGCAGCGACAAATGGGGCTTCACTGTCGTCAGGCCAATCACGAGACCGGAAAGGAGTGGGCGCCGCTCGAAGAGAGCGAGTCCAGAACCACAGAACGCTGCCGTGAGGAAACCATTCTGTCCTCTCAGCAAATTGAGCCAGACACCGGAAAACGAAGCCAATGCCCACCCGACTTCCCGGTTCCAGACAATGTGCCGGATGACCATGACGTAAAAGAACAGGGTCGGCAGCATGAAAGCAAGGTAGGCCGGCACATAAGGGAGATATCCCAGGGGCAGTATGCAAAGAAAGAAAGAAGGCGGATAAAACCAGCCGAAATCGCCTTTCACATTGGGGAAAATGGCAGCCACGGATTCATGCAGGTCCGTGACGCGATAGGCCTGCACCGCATGCCCTCCCAGCGCGGACTGGGCAGCGGTCCAGAAAACCGTCAGGTCGGAAATGATGGTGTACCCTTTGGGGTCCACCAGATTTGAAAACCAGACCAGGCCAAAGGCGAGCGCAAGGAAGATACTGAGCATGACGCCACTGTAGAAACGGATGCGGGCATTGTTGAGCCAATGGGGTCTCATGGTACGCATTCCAGGTCGTGGACTTGAGAATGGTGCATTGAAAGGGCCCTGCGCGCAATGATCCAAAGCAGCAGGCCAACGATCCAGGGACCTGGTTGCAGGTGCAGGAGCCATGCCAGCACTACGGTCATCAGGGGCAACCACCAGGCCAGGAGCAGTATTTCACGTTCCATGAAAAGCCATCGTTGTTCTTCCAGTGCGCATTTTGTCATCCAGGCAATGGGAAATCCAAGCCAGGCCAAGTCATACTCGAACAGATAGGGGCTGACGAGCAGTGAAGCGGTCATCAAGGCAGCTGCTTTCAGGGGGAAGCATGCGCCAGAGCGACACACCTGCCAAAGGAGCAGAACGGCCCATGTGCCCACCACAGCCTGCACGCCATAAGCCAGCACAACAGGGAACTTCAACAATCGCATGAATGCAAATGCTGTGGGCATCATGGGTCCGGTTCCGCCCGCTTGCATGATGGCACGCGCAATATCGAGACTATGCAACCAGGCGGCAAAAGTATCAGGCCCGAGTACCCAGGCACTAACGCCACAGCATGCAACCCCTGTCAGCAAGGCAACCCAGAGTGTTTTCCAGGCGCGCAATGCAATCAGTGCGACCGGAAACAGCAAGGCGAGGTGTGGCTTGATGGACAACAAACCGATCAGGACACCGGACAGCACGGGACTGCTTTCGAGCACCTGCAGTGCCAAACCGGCCAGGGCCGCCGTCAGCAATCCGTTTTGGCCGGTCAACACATTGATCCAGATTCCCGGGAATGTGGCCACTCCCCATAAAAACCGGTGATCCGGCATCACTTTTCTGAGCGCGGCAACATATCCTGTGAGGGAAATGCCCATGAACGTGAAAAAGGCGACACCATAGGACGTCCACCCCATTGGAGTGACCATGAGCAGGAAGGTGGGGGGATAGAACCAGCCATAACCTCCTTCTATCTGCGGTGCCCAATGGGCCATGGCGTGATGGATCTGCGCCGGGTCATAGGCCAGGGCAGGATGTCCTGAAACGCTGAAGGTGGCGGCAATCCAGAACACCAGCAAATCCGAGACAATCCGTTGGGTTGCGCCTGCCCCTGCAAACCACCAATACAGCAGTGCCCCGGCGCCGATGCTCAGGTATAGGATCAGCAGAATGCGGGGATACACCCGCAACCGTGTCGCGTTGAGCCAGTGCCCGTTTTTCAAGCCACGCCCCCGGTGATGGAGGCCAGCGCGGCTCGATCGCGAATGAGCAACAGCAGGCCGAGCAGCACGGGAAACGCCCACTGGATCGAGGTGTAAACGGCAAACACGCAAAGCAGCGGGGAAAACCATGCCAGCAAAAGAAGTTCCCGTTCGTGGCGCAGCCAGCCATTTTCAATCCCATGCTGCACCAGCCACACAATCGGGAATGCAAGCCATGCCAGATCGTAATACAGCAGGTAGGGACTTGCGAGAAACGAGCCCACCATCAACGCTGCATTCCTGAGCGACTGGGGAACGTCACGACGCCAAAGGTGCCAGACAACGCCCGTTGCCAGCAGGGTAGAAAGCCCCTGAACTGCGTAAGCAAGGCTGGAAGTCCCCCCCAGCGCCCTTGCAAAACCAAATGCAGTGGGCATCATGTAGACCGTTCTGGTCTCGCTCAGTATGCGCTGTGCAAGCTGTAACTGTTGCAGCCAGCCATTCCAGCTTTCTATGCCCAATACCATGATGCCAGCACCCATCCACACCAGTGCTGACAATGCGGCCGCCAAAAATGCTTTCCAGGCCCGGGCTGCCAAGAGTGCAACCGGAAATAGCAATCCAAGCTGGGGCTTGATGCACAATGTGCCGATCAGGCATCCTGAGAGCCAGGGTCGCTTGTGAAGGCAAAGGAGTGCCGTGCCTGCCAATGATGCGGTAAGACAACCATTCTGCCCAGCGAGCAGGCTCATCCAAAGCCCTGGAAATGCGGCGATGCCCCATTTCAACCAGCTGCCCGGCAATATATTGCGAAGCGACAACGCAAAGGACGTGACCCCCAGCGCGGAAAATGCCCCAAAGGAAATCCAGAAAGGCAGGAGGGCCAGAGGGAGGATCATCAAATAGTAGGACGGTGGATACAACCAGGGATAACCACAGGGCACTACAGGCATCGACTGGGCCACGTCACCGCAAAATGCCGTGAGGTCAAATGTTTTCGACGTTTCACCCAGCAGGGCGAAATGGGACGCCAGCCAGAAAGCTGAGAAGTCCACCCAGGGCAAATGCCCAGAGTGGTCCCCCGTCCCCCACCGCCCCAGCACACTCAGTACGTACAAGGAAAACCCCAGCAGGGTCATGCCGGAATAAGCCTTCAGGCGCTGTGGGGTCAACCAGTGCACCTTGTTCATGGTGTCCATCCAGGGTCACGTCGGTTCGGCATGCCATGCCCGGTATGAAATCATGGCAAACAGTGCCAGTACGCACCATCCCCCAAGTTGAAGCGGGTAGAGATGGGACATCGCCATCATGAACGCAGGCAAAAGCCAGGCAAGCGCCAGGACCTCCCTTTCCCCTCGCTTCCACCCGTATTCCAGGCCTGCCTTGGCCATCCAGGCGATCGGCAATGCAAGCCAGGTCAGATCGTAGATGAGGACGTACGGACTGATCAGCAGGGTCCCGGCTGTGAGCTGTGCATAGCGCAAGTCAGGATTCCGGCAACGACGCCACGTCAGCCAGGTCAGACCCATGACCACGATCCCCACCAGGGCATGGATCCCGTAAGATTGCAGGATAGAAGCACCCGACAGGTGGCTGAAGGAAAAAAAGGTAGGCATGCGCATCCAGAAACGGGTGCCCCCCACCTCCAGGAAAGTTTTGGCCAACCCCAGACTGCCCTGCCAGGCCCTGAAGGTCTCCATGCCCAACAAAGCCACGGAGATGAGCATCAGAAACACGGCGCTGCAGACTGCTGCAATCAAAGGTTTCCAGGCACCTCTGGCCAGGAGCGCAACGGGAAACAGGAGCGCCAGCTGGGGCTTGCAGGAAAGCAGGCCAATCATGACACCCGAAAGCAGTGGGTGGCTTTCCAGGAGTAGCAGGGCGCCACCACCTGCTGCTGCGGTAAGGAAACCATTTTGCCCCGTCAGCAGATTGATCCACAACCCGGAAAACCCCAGCAGGACCCACAGCGTCTCCGGGCGCGGACAAATGGCCCGGATCACCACGCCGTAAGCCACGAGTCCCACCATCATGAACAGCAGATAGGCGCTATTGTAGGGAAACCAGGCAAGTGGCGTTATCAGCAGGAAATAATGCGGCGGGTAAAACCAGCCGTAGGATCCTTCCCGAACCTCCGGGTTGAAGGCATGCACAACGACATGCAAACGGGACAGGTCATACGCAGCTTCCGGATGGCCTTGGGCAGCCAACTGGGCGGCACTCCAGAACACCCTGAAATCGAAACCCAAAGGAAATCCCTTGGGATCGAGCAGGCTGGACTGCACGAGGATTCCTGCTGCCAGGATGAGGTAGACCAGTGCAAACGCACCGACGTACAGCACGAATCGTTTGCGGTTGAGCCAATGATGCTGTACTTCGGAAACCATCGGGATCTGCCGCACTCAGGGAGCGGTTTGGCTCTCGCCGGTGACTTCCCCTCCCCCCTTCAAGGCATGCTTGATGTTGGCAATCGCCGGGCTCAGAATCAGGATGAACAGCAGGGGAAAAATGCAAAGGGTGAGGGGCAGCAGGATTTTTGTGGGGATCTTGGCAGCCTTTTCCTCTGCCTTGAGCCTCCGCGCCAGGCGCAGGTTCTCAGAATGCACGCGCAAGGAATCGGAAATGCTTGTTCCAAAACGGTCCGCCTGGACAAGTGTGCCCACCAGCGCATCCACGTCCTCGATGCCCACGCGCATGGCGAGATTGCTGAGAGCCATGTTGCGCGTGGATCCGGCGCGTTGTTCCAGAACGACCAGACGGAACTCGTCGGAAAGCGCCCGGCTGCGAATGCGCATTTCTTCGCCCACACGTGCGATGGCAACATCCAGGGCCAACCCGGCCTCTACGCAAATCCGCATCAGATCCAGGGCATCAGGGAAGTTTTCAAAAAGTTCCTGGCGCCTGCGTGAAACCAGAGCGGACAGCACGAAATTGGGCGCCATGTAGCCCAGTGCTGCCAATAGGATCACCACAAACCCGATCTGCCTGGATTCGAGGGGCCACTGGAACAGCGCCGTGCACACGAGAAAAATGATCGGGAACAGAAATGTCAGAAAAGTCTTCAGTCCCAAGTAGATCATGCCGGCGGATTCGCTACGATAACCAGCCGCCATCAGATCACGTCGCAGTGGCGAAACATCCCATGCCGCATCCTTGGGTGCAGAAAACCGGGCCAATGGAATGAGACGTTGTGTAATCAACTGGCTTGCCTGGGCCACGGACGGGGGCTCCTCACCGTAAACCTTACGCTCCTCTTCGACCATCTTGTTCAAACGGCGTATGGCGGAGGGTTTCAGGATGAGATTGATGAACACCAATGCCATTCCGGCAATAACGACAGCACCCACAATCAGAATGATAACCAATGTCATGCTGCCCATGCCCACTTCACTCCTATACCTGGATATTGATGATGCGGCGAATCCAAACCGCCCCCACCAGGAGCAATGCGCCCATTATCTTCACGATGGGCCAGCCATCGGGATCCTTCCAGAAAAAGCTGATGTAGCCCGGGCTGATCAACATCATCAATCCTGCAAACAGGAATGGGAGTGAGCCCAGAATCCATCCGGAAAGGCGGCCTTCTGCTGCCAGTACAGCGACAGTGCGCCGCAACTTGAGCCGCTCCCGAATCAGTTTCGCCAGTTCCAGCATGAGGCTGCTCAAATTCCCTCCCGTCTCATTCTGGATCAGGATGGCCAAGGCAAAATAGCGCATGTCCATGCTGTTGACACGGGTCGCAAGATTCAATATTCCTTCACGCACAGTGGCACCAAAATTGATTTCGTCCGAAGTCATGCGAAATTCTGACGCGATGGGTTCAGGGCCTTCCGTACCCACCGTACGCAGGGCGCTGGAAAACGCATGTCCGGCGCGCATTGATTGCCCCAGAAGGTCAAGCGCATCGGGCAGTTGTTGCTCGATTTTTTTCATACGCCCCCCGCGCAGCATTCTCAATGCCATGATCGGCAACAGTGCTCCAATCACCAGGAAGGCAGGAAGGAACAGGGGTTCAAATCCCAGGAGCACGCCGACGATGACTCCCAAAACCGCACAAAACAGCATAGCCCCCAGGATTTGGGCCACAGAATGGGGGCGCCCAGTTTGACGCAACAGCGTATCCAGTGTGGACAATCGGGGGAATTTTTTCAGGAAGCGATCGAGCTCAAGGTGCCTGCTGTAGGCGCCGCGTTTGAGCGAATTGGATTGCTGCGAAGGCAACTGTCCCGATATGCGTTGTAGTCGTTGCTTGAGATGCTTTGCCTCCTTGAATTCCTTCCCTTCGAAAAACAGGATCACGGATTCGATCAGGCCAAACAATCCCAGGAAACCCAGGATGAGGAGCAGATAAGGGAAGTAATCCATGGAGGTCAGGAGCGGTCCGGATCAAACAGGTGATCCGGCAAGGGTGTGCCACGTGCGGCCAGTTTCTCGGCAAACCGGGGCCGGATCCCGGTTGCCCGGAACCGACCCAGCACGGTCCCGTCGGAAGCCACACCCGTTTGATGAAACTTGAAGATTTCCTGCGTGCTGATCACATCCTCTTCCATTCCGGTAATTTCCAGAATGCTCAGTACCTTGCGCTTGCCGTCACTGAGCCTGGACACCTGGATGATGGCGGAAATTGCCGAGACGATCTGCTGTCGCAAGGGGCGTACGGGCAAATTCAGCCCTGAAATGCCCACCATGTTTTCCAGCCGCGTGAGCGCATCCCGGGCCGAATTGGCGTGGATGGTGGCCATGGAGCCTTCGTGGCCGGTATTCATGGCCTGCAGCATGTCGAGTACCTCGGCCCCCCGGACTTCGCCGACAATCACCCGATCCGGACGCATGCGCAGGCTGTTCCGGATCAGGGCGCGTTGATTGATCTCCCCCTCTCCTTCGATGTTGGGTGGACGTGTTTCCAGCCGCACCACATGCGGCTGCTGCAGTCGCAGTTCCGCTGCATCTTCAATGGTCACGATCCGTTCGTCATCGGGGATGAATCCGGACATGATGTTGAGCATCGTGGTTTTGCCGCTGCCAGTCCCACCAGATATGATCATGTTGGTTTTTGTTTTGACCATCGCTGCCAGCATTATGGCCATCTCTTTTGTCAGTGATCCGTACTCCACGATATTGTCCACGCTGAGCGGCACCGCGGAAAATTTGCGGATGGACAGGGCCGGTCCGTCCAGGGCAAGTGGCGCGATAATGGCGTTGACCCGCGACCCGTCCGGCAATCGTGCATCCACCATTGGGCTGGACTCATCCACGCGACGGCCGATGCGTGACACGATTTTTTCGATGATCCTCATCAAGTGCCCGTCATTGGTGAAATGCACGTTGGACAGTTCCAGTTTCCCTCGCCTTTCCACGTACACCGTATGCGGCCCATTGACCAGGATGTCAGACACGCTATCATCTGCCAGCAGGGGTTCCAGGGGTCCCAGCCCCATGACCTCGTTCTGTATGGCCGTGACGAGGGTCTTGCGTTGGGATTCGCTGAGTCCCAGCTTCTTTTCCTGTAGAGTCTCCTCGACAAAAACCGCAAGCCGCTGGCGCAACTCCTCATCCGAAATCTTTTCCATGACGGTAAGATCGAACTTTTTGAGCAGTTCCAGATGAATTTCCGATTTGAGGCGAAGAGCATCGGCATCGATGCGCCGGGTTTCCACTGCCGGGGATTCCTGGGGCGCCGTTCCCAGATTCGGGCTATTCAGCATTTCACGCAATGACATGAAAGTATCCTCGGGCAGTGGAAAACATCCGTTACTGGAACAGACTGGCCAGGCGTTTCAATGCAGAGCGAGGAGAAGTCTGGCTTGGCATGGCAGAGGTCCCTACCAGGCGATTTGACCACTCGATCAGGGCCTTGGTCAAAACGCCCTCAGGTGCAATTTCATAGAGCGGTTTTCCCGCGTTGATGGAAGCATTGGCGTTGGGAAAATCATTCGGCAGGGAAATGGAAAACTTGGTCTGCAACGCCTCTTCTATTTTCGCTGCGGGCAGGTCATCCGATTTGCCTTGTCGGTTGGCCACCAGGCGGATTTTCGATTCAGGATAGTGCAGCGCCCGAAAGGTCCTTTGCAGGCGCTGCGTTCCCCTCACATAGGGCAATACCGTCTGCATCACGGGAAAAATGTAGTCGGAACGGTCCATGGCCCTCAGGGACAAGGGATCCAGGGTACGTTCAAGGTCTACAAAAACGTAGTCGAAATGCATGGAAGCCACGGTCAGGATATTGTCCACCTGATCCGGTGTGATCCCCACGGACTGCTCGGGTGTTTGTGGTGCGCGCAGCAGCCAGAAACGTTTCCCTACCTGGATGCAGGCCGATTCCAGCATGGGGCCATCCAGGTCGGACCTGCGGACCACTTCGCCCAGCGTGCGGCCCGAATCGTCGTCCGTGATATAAAAGGAGGCATCTGCAAACTGCAAGTCCAGATCAATGAGCAGGGTGCGGCGGTTATGGACTTCTCCCAGCACATAGGCAAGATTGCTGGCGATAAAGGAT
>JAKBAT010000063.1 GCA_021808815.1 Pseudomonadota bacterium | reverse complement strand
ACCGACGGCAACGTCGGCGACACAGTCACCCTGGGCGCAATCCTGTCCAGATTGCGTGGCCGTTCCGGTTGCCCCAGCAGATGGTCGATGTTGGCCGGATCCAGTTCGATCAGGCGGGCCTTTTCATCCATGACACCGTAAGATATCAGGACGCGTTGATCCTGGCAGGCAAGCCCCGCGCAAAACTCGATCCCTTCGGTTTCAAAGCGGAATGCCGGTGATTGCCCCACCACGTTGAAATTGCGATCCAGTAGCAGCAGGTAGTGTGAGAACAGGACCTTCTTTCTCTGGTAATCAGGATCCTTCGTCACGTATTTCTGCAGCAGGCGCGAGAACAGGGGCGCCCGACTTCTGCGATGGGTAATGGCCAGATAGTGTTGGCCCCAGGGGATCACCTGCGATGAGCCTGACATGAGTCCCGGCATGTTTTCAAAGGCGACCCCGCCCTGGTAAACACGCTGCAATCCTGTCGCCACATAACGATAGATTTCCATGGGTTGTGTCGAATACACCAGGTACAGGTCGCTTCCCAGAACCCAAGGCATCCAGTTTTTTTCCCGGGTATGATGATACGGAGAGGCGATGACGGTGGCCTCCACCAAGCTGTCTCCGTCAATGCGGGCAAGCGTCATGGTATTGAAATACTCACCGTTTTGCCGCCTCAATCCGCTAAACAGCACCCACAGCTGGCCGGACCAGGTGAACAGTCTCCCATCTTCCAGACCGTTCCGGGCTTCGGGGCAATCTTTCAGGATCCTTTCGTCCCGCAGGCGCTGGCTGGACAGAAGCTGAAGATCCTTGTCATAACGGAGGAGCCAGTTTTCGCTGCTGACATAAGGCAGGTGGGTACCCTGAAATGGCACCGGATCCAGCGCACGGACCAGTACCAGCCACCCATCTTCGATTGCCAGCACCGAAGGATTGCACACCGGGTGGGTGGTGGGCACTTTCACCTCCATGGAAATCGTCTTGAACTGTTCAACCAGGATCATAGGGGCAACAGTATTCCTGCATTCAGAACCAGGGCATACCCTTCTGCGAAATCGAGAAGATAGGAATTGAACAGGCATCCCGCAACAAACACAACCCACTGGCCACGCAAACACCTCCCAATTACCCTCGGCAGGCGATAGGATGCCTGCCAAAGATAGAAGAAGAACAACAGAATGCACGACAGCCCGGGCCAACCCCACTGCACGGCCCACATCAGGAATTCGTTGTGGACGTTGACGGTCGCCAGGCGATCCACTTCGGTGGATCCCCCTGCAGCCAATTCTTGTGTCGCGACCTTCACGGACCCTGTCCCATACCCGAACCAGGGACGCTGCGCCATCAACTGCATGGCCTTGCGATAAAAGGCAAGGCGCATGCCTTGCGACGTGGCCGCTCCCGTTTCACGGGACTGGCGAATTTCACTGGATATCGAACCCAGGGTGGTATGCGGGTTGAGCCATATTGCGGCGGTGACCCCAACCACCAGCAGAACGCTCCCCGCCAACAGGAGGCGTCGAAAGTTCTTCCGCACAGGGGTCTGGTGCGCCATTTCCCAGATGGCCCATATCACGATCACCGGCAGAATGGCTTTCCCCGTGCGTCCTGCCATGACCCATGCAATGTCGCCTGCCGCCAGCAAGGCCATGAGGCCCCAGGCAGCCGCACGCCATCGGGATTCCCGCCAGGCATCCCAGGCAAGGCAAAGGCCCAGTACCACCAAAAGGGAAAACAAGGTTCCCTGGGGAATGTGCATTTTGAATACGGCGTCGCCAGGGGGGCCTCCATAGACCGGATCACTGACATGGGTCCAGCCAAAAAACTCGGTCCAGGACAGCAGCGCGGTGAAGCAGATGGAAACAGCCAGAACCTGCAGTGCGCGCAGGCGATCACGATCCTCCTGAAAAAAAGGGGGCAGCAAGAGGATGAACAGCAACTTGCGGTACCTGGCCACCGTGGAGGCAGCCTCGTACCCACTATCGACCGTATACAGCATGCCCGCACCCAGCAGAAAGAGCATGATCAGCACCACCCACGCGAGGGGTTGCTGCAGAACAACCCGCACGGCCTTCCACCATTCCTGCGACAGGAGGGCCGTCACGACAACCAGGCTTCCAAAGACATTGACCGCGGCAACGCTCAGGGGCAATGCTGCCAGCATCCCGAACGCAAACAATCTGACCCATCCTCCCAGTACCGGCAAGCGCATTGTCATGGCAATTGCCTGACGCGATCCAGAATGGTGTTCACGGCCTGGCCTGTACCGATGGGCGATAGCGCAGGTCGGCGCATGCAATCTTTTTCCCAGTCGCTGAAAACCTGTTCCAGAAGCGCCAGCACTGCCTCTTCCTGATCCACCTCGGCGGCATATCCGCCATGGTCTCCGATCAGTTGCGCGAGTTGCGGATTGATATGTATCAGTCCCACCACAGGCCTTCCTGCCCATAGATAGTCGTAGAACTTGGAAGGAATGTATTCGGCACAATCCGCTGTCGTCCCGTGCAGCAGCAAGAGGGCATCCACCTCGTGCATGCGTTGCTGGATTCTTTCACGGCCGGACAGGCGACTGACCGGATCCCATTCCAAACGTCCCTGGTTGATGAAATGCGCCTCGAGCCGATGTTGCTGGATGGCTTTCTGTGCCATCGCATCGATGGGACCTCCATAGCAATGCACGAAGAGGCGGGCTGCCATCTCCGGGTGCATGTGGCGAAACCGGGAAAAAACCTCCACCAGCGGACACAGGCTGCGAACGGACGACAGGGAGCCGAAATGGCCCAGGATCATGCGGTCCCCCTTGCGGTAAGGTGCCGTCGCCTGGGGGGGCTCGGCACCGGGGAGAATCACCAGACCCCGGTTTCCCAGTTCAGGATGGCGCCGTTGGGCACTGGCCCGTGCCTGATCGGTAAACCACCAGACCAGATCCGCCTGCCGGCAGATCATGCCCTCCAGCCTGGCCCAGAACCTGAGGTTCCTGCTGGCCGGCACAGTACCGGGAAATACCATCGGGTCGTGGATTTCCGCAATCCAGCGCACCCGGGTCAAGCGTTTGAGCCAGTACCCGGCCCAGTGTGCAGAATAAGCCCCCCCTGAAGAATAGATCACCTCCGGACGCTTTTTCCAAATGATCCAGAGGCCACGGAACACGGCCGCAGGCATCCAGGACCACTGGCTCTGCAACCCGAACAACAGGCGTTCCAAGACAATGAAGGGAGACAGCAGAAGCGACACGAAACCCGTGACCAGCCGGTAGCGCCAATCCCGGCCCCAATGCAACGCAATCAGGTGCCGCAGGTCGAAACGAAGGCCGGCAGGCCCCCAGGGTAACAATTGAAGATGCCTGAAGCGCGTATCCTTCTCGCCTGTGACGGCGCTCAAGACAGTCAGCTCGATACCGGCTGCCAGCACATGTGGGATCTTGTCGGTTACGGTCAGGCTTGCTGCGCGACCATCCATGTTGAACCCATGGGATAACAACAGCCAGTGTTTCCCGTCGGGCCGAGGCGTCACTCTTCTCCCCGTTGCGAACCCAATCGAATCCCCAACTGTTTGATTTTGCGATATAAATGCGTCCGCTCGAGGCCAACCCGTTCGGCAACACGTGACATGTTTCCGGATTCCATGCGAATGTGATACTCAAAATACGCTTTTTCGAACAGTTCGCGCGCTTCACGCAGGGGCAAGTCAAAGTTGGCAGGCTTGGCTTCCGATGTGGGGGAATCAAACTGGTTCACAACGCGCACCATGTCTTCCGTAGTCACTTCTGGAGCGGTTGCCATCAACGCCGCCGTGCGCACCACGTTGGTCAGCATGGGCAGATTGCCCGGCCAGTCCATTTGCCGCAAGACATTGAGTGCGCCGGTGCTGAGCGTGCGCACCGGAACTTCCCCTGCCTCTGTCATGCGCAGGAGCAACGCCGCGGCAATTTCCGGAATGTCTTCGGGATGCTCGCGCAGCGCCGGTACCGCCAGCGTCAGCGCCGACAGGCGCATGACCAGACTCGTATCCAGGATTTCTTCCCGAATCAGGGTAGCGGCCGGTTTGCTGCTGGCACAGATCAGCCTCACATGATGTTTTTCCAGTTTTGTCAGCAACTGGGACAAGCCTTTTTGCTCAGCCCGTGACAAGGCACCTGCTTCCGCAATGAAAATGACCCCGCCCTGGGTTTGCGCCAGCGGTCCAAACGGGTTTTCCGCGAGCCAACCATTCTCGACAGGAGCAAACCAGGGTGTATTGGGTTGGTGCAGATGCCGTGCGGCCATTTCAATGCCGCAACCCGGCTCGCCCACCAGCAACACCGGAGCATTATGACCCGCCATCTGGTCCAGACGCCGTCTCAATTCCACGATCGGAGCACTTTTCCCCAGCTGGGTGCTGGAAAGCTCCGGTTTGAACTCAGCTTCTCCCTTACGCAGCGCCCGTTCAACCGTTGCCAGCAACTTGGGCAGCGTAATCGGTTTCTCGAGAAAATCAAAAGCGCCAATCCGGGTCGCCTCCACGGCCGTATCCACCGTGGCGTGTCCTGACATCATGATGACCGGCATGTTGAGCTGCCCGGCAGCCCCCCACTCCTTGAGCAGCGTGATGCCATCCATTTGCGGCATCCAGATATCCAGCAATACCAGGTCGGGCCGTTCTTCCTGGCGTAGTCGCCGCGCGTCAAGCGCATTGGCTGCCAGTTTGACGATGTAGCCCTCGTCACTCAGTATTTCCGAAAGCAATTCCCGGATGCCAACCTCGTCATCCACTACGAGGATATGTTTTGCCATTACAGAGTCTCCGATAGGGGGAACACAATGCTGATCTGTGCCCCTCTTGATGCCAGGTTCGACACTTCGATTTTTCCGTGGTGCTCTTCAACAATTTTTTTCACGATGGGAAGCCCCAACCCGGTTCCCTTGCTTTTGGTGGTGACATAAGGCTCGAAAATCCGGCCGAGAAGCTCTTCGGAAAACCCGTGCCCGTTGTCCGAAACGGAAAGCCGGATACCCTCGGCCTGGGCTTCGGTGGCGACCACGACCCGTGGCGCCGGTTGGTCTTGCAGGGCATCCAGCGCATTCTGTACCAGATTATGAATCACTTGCCGCAAACGCGTGGCATCGCCGTCGATGAGCGGAAGATTGTCCCCCAGTCGCACCTCGATTTCCGTTCCCATGGTTTCGTAGAGCACCAATACTTCCCGGATGAGGTGGTTAAGGTCCAGGCTGCGGGCGGTCAATTTTGAAGAGCGTGCATATTCGCTGAAATCGTTGACCATGTTTTTCAAAGCGTCCACCTGATTGATGATCGTGGCCGTCGAACGTTCCAGAATGTCGGATTCAGCGGTCGGCAGTTTTTCGCCCAGCTTGAGACGCATGCGTTCCGCAGCCAGCTGGATCGGCGTCAAGGGGTTCTTGATTTCATGTGCCAGGCGCCTTGCCACTTCGCCCCAAGCCGCGTCGCGCTGCGTTTGCACCATTTGCGTGATATCGTCGAATACCAGCACATAATCCCCGCCAGGTTCTCCCGGCAGCCGGGTTCCACGGAAATGGAACTTGCGTTTTCCGTTTGACGACAAATAATCAACGTCCCCTTCCCAGGCCGCGTCACCGGACTGATGAAACCGGGAGGACAGATGCTGGGCGACGGGCAGCAGGTCTGGTGCCTGATCTCCCCAGTATTCCAGTGCTGCACCATGAACCCTTTCCACACCCAACATCTGGTTGGCGCTCAGGTTGGCACTCTTGAGATGAAAATTCCCGTCGAACACGATCACTCCGGTCGAAAGATTGGAAAGTATGCTTTCCTGGTACGCTTTTGCGGTTGCCAGTTGTTCCTGGTACTTCAGACGGGCTGCGGAGGTTTCCCGCAGCTGCTGAGTCATGGTATTGAAGGAGCGGGTCAGGACGCCCAGTTCGTCATCACTGTTGACCGGCGTCATTTTTGAATAATCTCCCGCGCCAATGGCCCTGGTGCTTTCTGCAAGCGCACCCAGGGGGGCTCCCAGCCGCTCCGAAATGACGAACGCCATGGCAATGGCAGTCAGTAACGTTACCAGCAATGCCAGCGTCAGATTGAGCCCATAAATGCGTTTGAGCCCGGTTCGTGCCAAAAGCAGTTCCTGGTACCCACGGTAGGCAGCTTCGACACTGTCTGCATCGGTAGCCAGTTCACGGGAAACCGGTTGCATCAATTGCAATGCACGCAGGTCTTCCGAAAACGAAAGGCGATTTACGGGAAGCACCACTCTCAGGTACAACCCTTTTCCCGGAATCGTTTCCACCATCTTGTAGGCACGCAAGGAACGGATCTGGTGCGTGATGGAGCTGCTGATGGGTAAGGCATCCGGGATCAGGGCATTGTTCAATGCGCTTGAAAATGCCAGCACGGCACCCGACTTGGAAAAGAGGGTCGCCTCCTGAACCCCGAATTGCTCCCGCAAGTGGTACAGCAGGGTGGTTTCGTCCAGCGCCGAAGCGTCCGACAATTCGGATGACATGGCTTCCCCTTTCTGGGCCAGGTCATTCAGCAGGCTATCGAAGGTGGTTCTTCCCAGGTTCAGCCCGGCGGTCAACGCGCTGTCCACATTCACGTCGAACCAGGACTCAATACTGTTGGACAGGAACTTTACCGACACCCCATAAACGAGAGTGCCCGGCAGCACCGCCATCAAGGCAAAGATCACGATCAGCTTCAGGGTCAATTTGGAACCGAAAACCTTGTCGCGCAATTTTTTGTACAGTGTCCATAACTGGAACGAGATAAGCCCGACCAAGGCCATGGCAACGCCTGCACCCCACGCCAATAGCCGCGGGTAATGCTCCGAAAAGAGCGATGTATTGGCTGTGGCTTCTGACAGGACGTAGAGCAGCATACTCCCCGCGAAAACAGCCACGGCAATGGCCCATTTCATGGCGACAACTTCCAGCTCAGGGGTTTCGAAGCAAGATTCCAGTCGTTGGAAGACAAGGCATCCACCTGAAACGGTTTTGGCAATTGCGAAACATCCAGCTTCAACTGGATGCGTGCCTCGTATTGGTGTTCCTTCGCCACGCTGCCGGGCGCCGCAAGCTGCAAACGATTGACATGGGAAAGGGATTGCAGCGCATCCTGCAACGAGTTGAAACTCAGGTAAAGGGACCCTATTGAAAAACGGTAAACCCGCGTCAGGGGATTGAAACTGAGCCGCCTTTCCTGGCGCAGATTGACAATTTCCTTGTTAAACCAGTACCAACGCGGTTCGATGACATCGAGGCTGAGCTTGAAAGTCAGGGGGACCCCCCGGGTCAGCGCCTCTTCAAGCGCCGGCGTCAACTCCAGATCGAATTCAGCATCGGCAAAATACCCTTCCTCCGTTCCATAGATTTTGGCTTGCCGAACAGTGATTCCCTCTGCTTGCCCGCTCGATGGCGCCATCGCAGCAAGCAGGCCCAGTATCACCAGCAACTGACTAAATTTTCTGAAAAACTGCATAAAAAAAACCATCGTGCACGGGATCTGGAAGTATCTGCCCCTGCTCACACAGCGGGTCTTGAACAGGTATTTCCTTTGCATCGGGATGCTGGCGCATGAACATTTCGGCCTGACTTTGGTTTTCCTCCCTGAAAATCGAACAGGTGGCATATACCAGCCGACCTCCCCGGCGCACAAGCGGCCACAAGGCGTGCAGAAATCGTTCCTGCGCTGTCGCCAGTGCGGGAATATCCTCCGCACGACGCAACCATTTGATATCCGGATGCCGACGCACAATGCCCGAAGCGCTGCAGGGCGCATCGAGCAGCACACGGTCGAAAACCTTGCCATCCCACCAGGTGTCCGGCCGCGAGGCATCTGCCACCAGGCACTGTGCGGCCACTTTCAGGCGATGCAAATTGGCTTCCATTTTCTTCACCCGCCCGGGATCCTGATCCAGCGCCAAGAGCTCCAGCCCGTTGCCTCGCTCCAGTATATGGCCTGTTTTCCCTCCCGGAGCGGCACAAGCGTCGAGTATCCTCTGCCCGGAGTGCAATGCCAACAATTCGACTGCAACCTGCGCCGAAGCATCCTGTACCGAAACATCCCCCTGGTCAAACCCCGGCAGCTGCCCCACAGGCACCGGATGCGTCAAAACCAGGCCGTCGTTCCCCACCGGGACTGCTTCGATCCCCACCTGCTTGAGGCGCAGTTGATACTGTTCCCGGTGATTATGTCGGCGGTTGACCCGCAAGGTCATGGGAGGATGCTGCTGGGCCTGTTGCAGCAAGGCCTCCCATTGCAAGGGATACTGGGCACGCACTTTCTCGATCCACCAGACAGGATGATTGAAACGCCCTTCTTCGGTCACACCCGCTTGTTGCAGCAGTGTTTCCTTTTGACGCAATACATTGCGCAAAACACCGTTGACGAACCCTTTGGAGGCCACTCCCCCCAACACCGACGCGGTTTCCACGGCATAACGAACGACGGCATGTGGCGCATGGCGTGTATGCAGCAGTTGATAGGTGGCCACCATCAACAGGGCATCCAGGGGTGGCGTCGGACGGCGTTTGGCAAACAGCTGTTCCAGGACACTTTCGATTTCACAGCGAAACCGCATCACGCCATATCCGGCATCCTGTATGGAGGCCCGCTGGTGATCGGTCAGCTTTCCCTTCGCCAGGCGACGCACATCCGTCAGTGCATGATCCAGGTTTTTCCCATTCTGGACCTGTGCCAGTGCCAGTGTGGCTAAACGCTGTATTTCCTGCATCATGCCCCCAGCCGCGAGCCCGCCTGCAGCGGAAAGCCCTTGATGAATTCCGCGGCCTTCATGGGTTTCCCGCCGGCGCGTTGCAACACCGTCAGGACAAGTACGTCTTTCCCGCAAGACACCCATACCCCGTCTTCCCCTAGACGGAACACGGTTCCCGCCATCCCCTCGTTTCCAGAACAGGGTGCCGTGTACGCTTCCCACACCTTGATCAATTCCTTCCCGAACGGCGTCCTGGAGACCGGTGAGGGGTTGAATGCACGTATCTCGTTTGCCAGCTGCATCGCGTCTTTCGACCAGTCCAGCAACGCTTCCTCCTTGCCAACCTTGCGCGCGTAGGTCACTCCTGCCGTTGACTGCGGCACCGCCACCAGGGTGCCGTCCCCCAGTCTCTCCAATGCTTCCACGATGGCTTGCGCGCCCAGATCCGCAAGACGGTCCTGCAGCGTTTTCGCATTGTCCTGCAAATGGATGGGGCAAGGGCGCACCAGCACAACATTCCCGGTATCGAGCCCTGCGTCCATTTGCATGATGCTGATGCCCGTCATGTGATCCCCCGCCTGAATTGCACGCTGAATCGGCGCCGCACCACGCCAGCGCGGAAGCAGGGAAGCGTGGATGTTGATCGCCCCGTATTTTGGCAACCCCAGCAGCTGCCCGGGCAGCAGCATGCCGTAGGCCGCCACCACCATGACATCTGGCGACAAACCTTGCAGCAATGCCAGGACTTCGGGCGTATCCAGCCGATCCGGTTGATATACCGGAACACCTGCGGCCAATGCACTGCGTTTCACCGCGCCAGGCTGCACCTTGAGTCCACGCCCCACAGGCCGGTCGGGCTGCGCCAACACGGCCACCACCGAATGCCCCGTCGCCATCAATGCCAGCAGGCTGTGCGCCGCAAATTCGGGAGTCCCTGCAAACACAATGCGCATTACAGGGTTTCCCGGGCGCGTTTGCGCAACTTGGTCCTGATGCGATTCAGTTTGAGTTGGGACAGGTATTCCACAAACACTTTTCCTTCCAGATGGTCCATTTCATGCTGGATGCAGGTGGCCAGCAAACCCTCTGCCTGGACCGTGAACGGTCTTCCGTCACGATCCAGAGCCTCCACCACCACCCGGTCGGCGCGAGTGACCCGATCATAAATCCCGGGAACGGATAAACACCCCTCTTCACGCTCCACTTGCCCATCACTGGAAATCAACCTCGGGTTGATGAACACCTGAAGATGCTGCTGGTCTTCAGAGATGTCCAGCACGATCACGCGTTTGTGAACATTGACCTGTGTCGCAGCCAAGCCGATGCCTTCTGCGGCACGCATGGTTTCTTCCAGATCGCTCACCAGCTGGCGAATGCTCTCATCCACAACCGTCACGGGCGATGCCCGCGTGTGCAGGCGGGGATCCGGATAATGCAGGATCGGTAGAAGTGCCATAATTTATGCCTGTTTCAACAGACGATTCCAAGTCAAGGGTACTATTATAACGTTCTCAACCGGAGAGCCCTATTGAGCGCAGCAGCCTCCCCCTCGCCTGAATCCCTCCAGCAATGGCTTTCTCCCGAACAGGTCGAAACAACCCGACAGTGGCTGACCCACCCGGGCAACCATGTCCTGACACAAGACGATCCGGATTTTCCCTCTCTGCTCCGGGAAGTACACAGCCCTCCGAATCTCCTGTTTGTGAAAGGAAATCCCGCCTTGCTGTCGCGCCCCATGGTGGCCATGGTCGGCAGCCGCAGTGCGACCCGACAGGGTTGCATCGATGCCGAAGCCTTTGCGTTGGCCTTATCCCAAATGGGGATCACGGTCGTCAGCGGGCTCGCCACAGGCATTGACGCAGCGGCCCATCGCGGTGCCTTGCGCGGCATCGGTTCGACCGTGGCAGTCATCGGCACGGGTGCTGACCGGATTTACCCGGCTATGCACCGAGCGCTGGCCCACGAAATTGCCAACCATGGGGCGATCGTTTCTGAGTTCCCACTGGGAGCGACGGCACAGAAATGGCATTTCCCAAAACGAAACAGGATCATAGCAGGGCTTTCCACCGGCTGCCTGGTGGTTGAGGCCTCGCTGACGAGCGGTGCCATCATCACTGCACAATACGCGCTTGAACAAGGCAGAGAAGTTTTTGCCATTCCCGGCTCCATACATTCCCCCCTCTCGAAGGGGTGTCATCGCCTGATCCGGGAAGGTGCCAA
>JAKBAT010000062.1 GCA_021808815.1 Pseudomonadota bacterium | reverse complement strand
CCCTTGGGTACCCTGCACCATCCAGTCTTTCATGGTGGGCGCCGGCCATCTTGGCCAGTTCGGCAAAAGGAGCGATGCCCGCCAGGATGGTTTCGGTGTAAACCGGATGCATGCGCACCGCTTCCCATTCCTGGGCATCCAGGGAGCCGGGTTTGTCGAGTACGGTATTGCTGACCCCCAACTTGCCCAGGTCATGTAGCAATGCACCTCGCCGGAGCCAGCGCCGCCTGTCGTCGGGCATGCCCAGGTGGCCAGCGATGAGGTCGGTATACAGGGCCACGCGGACGCTGTGCCCAGAGGTGTAGGGACTCTTGGCATCAATGATCTGGCCGAAGGCTTCTGCAATATCGTCCAGATAATCTTCATCCAGCGGACGATGGGTATTGGCGGGTTCCATGCCATACACGCGATCGGGCAGGTGTTCATCGGCCAGGCCAGTCCAGAAGCCTGGATCAGCGGCAATTCCTTCGAACGCATCCGTCAGTCTCGGATCAAACCAGGAGCCTCGTCGACGCAGGACTTCCGCGATGGCGGCCTGGGGTCCGCCAGTGGCGTGAAACACGTCCACCACCTGGGCCAACAACGCGAGGCGTGCGAAAATGGAAATGCTGTCTCCGGCCAGGCCATCCGGTTTTCCGCTGCCATCCCAATGCTCGTCCAGTTCGTAAACGCCCCGAGCCACCTCGTTTCCAAAATGGAGCTTTTTTGTAATATCGGAACCCCGCTGGCAACGCGTCTGGATCAGTTCGTGGGCGATTTCGCCACCGCTCCTGAAAATGTCCATGGTGGCGCGGAAGCGTTCGGCCAGTCCGGCTTTCAGGCCTGTGTGTGTCAGGACGAAATGGGCGACCTGTGGCAGGGAATTGCCCACCAGTTTGAAATCACGCTTGAAGCTCAGGTCATCCGTGAGATACAGGGCGCAGATGCGCGCAGCATTGCTGCTGCATCCCAGGTCTTTCAACAGGATCGTGTAATAGACATTCCAGAGTGCCGAATCATCCAGTCCCAGTGCCTGGGCGATGTTCATGCCAATCCAGGTGCTACGCACGCAATGACCCCGGGGTTGCCCTTCGGTCATGTCAAGCGCCGCACTCAGGGCACCCACCAGTTCACACAGACTCAGGTTTTGCATTGCTCCGATTGTACGCCAAGGCCTGCGTACGGTAAGCGCCTTGTAGAATGAGGCGTTCTACTTCTATCGAACTCTCGCCGGGCTCATATGCTACTCTAACGACATCGCATTCCGGACAAATTCTCGATACATTGCGTTTTATTGCCATACGCAAGATCAAATTTCAGGGGTTACTAAAATGTATAGGAAATTTCTGACGTGCATTGGAGTGTGCTTCCTGATGGGCTGCAGCGACATGGAAACGCAGGAACGTGAAAGCAGGCAGAGTCCCGGGTCGAGAATCGACGAAAAAGTGGCCGAATACAAGTCGTGTCTTAGCAACGAGGACTATATTTGCGCCACGTCCTTCATTCTTCCTGCGCTGGTACGCAGTGTGGGAGGAGCCGACAATATGGTACGAATTCTGGAGCAGCTTCCCCTGAAGCGTGCCTCCCGGGGTTTAACCCTCGATCCCACCAAAACCATTTACGAAACACATAATAAAGTGGTCGTGGACGGCAAGACGCTTGTCTCCGTGGTGCCCTCAGTACAGTATGGGACCTATCATGGCGAGAAGGCCGAGATCCATGGATCCCTCATTGCATTTTCCTATGACAAGGGTAAAACATGGTTCTTTCTGGAAGGCAGCGATGAGAACCAGTTGGTAATTGCCAATGAAAATCCCCAACTCCTTCAAAGCATCAAAGTGCCGGTGCCCATCATGAAAATCGGTGACACCACATTCATTCAAAAAAATGATCTATGGATTAAACAAGAGCCTGAGGATCAGGCTTCCAGCGTGCCCAAGGATACCCCCGATGCCGGCAATGCATCCGTTATGAAATATTGAATATTTCCGATGCATCAGGGTTCGGCCTTGGCCTTCTTGAAGGCCTTTACCCCAATAACGTCAAAACCCCTTCACATTCCCGTTGCTTCTGGCGGAACGTCCACGCCGTCACGTGTTAGCCCGGACAGGCAGGTGGTTGCGCCTGGCGCGCTTTCTGGACACATGGCTTACAGTTTATAACGTATCACGATGACCGACTGGTCGTGGAAGGGATAAACTAAGAGCCGGTCATTACAATTACAACCCAACGATCCATGCACTTGAAACCGTCAATCCTGTCGTTGCTGTTGATTGGTCTTTCCCTCTTTTGCACACCGGTGTCGGGTGTCGAAACCCTGTCCCTGGAGGCCTTGCATGCCCACTGGTTGAAACAGGTTCCGGAAAATCAGCAGGGGCTGATCGGGGCTCCCCTCTGTGGCGTACAGGTTCACAAGTTCCAGTACAACACCGTGGGGGGGGAAGGCGAGCCCACCAATGCTTCGGGAGCCCTCATGATTCCCGAAGGTTCGGCCCCTGCCTGCCATGGCCCCCGGCCGCTGGTGCTCTATGCGCACGGGACAGCCATTGATCGGGCGGAAGACCTTTCCGCCGTTGATGATCCCAGCAATCCGGCTTACCACCTGGCCTGGCGCATCGCCCTGATCTTTGCAGCGCAGGGCTTTATCGTCGTGGCGCCCAATTATGCCGGCTACGACATTTCAACCCTGCCGTATGCCCCATACCTCAATGAAAAACAGCAGTCCCGGGATCTCCTGGACGGTCTGGAAGCAGGGCGCAAACTGATTTCAAAATTCCAGCACAGGGCGCGCGACAACGGCAAGCTGTTTGTCACCGGATACTCCCAGGGAGGTTACGTCGCCCTGGCAGCACTCAAGGCCCTGGATGCACAAGGGCAGCCCGCCACTGCAGGCGCCCCGCTGTCGGGTCCCTACGCGCTTGCTGCGGCAGGCGACGAAGTGTTCCTCGGACATCCGAATTTCGGTGCATCGGTCTACCTGTCCATGATTGCCAATTCCTACGCCCACCTGGCCCATGGTCCATTGCGTCTGGAAGAGGTTTTCAATCCCCAGTACCCTGATGCTCCCCACCTGTTTCCAGGCAATGTCAGCAAGAAGAGGTTCGCCTCCCTGGTGCAGGCGGGCAAGATTCCCCTGGCCGCCATTTTCCAGTCGCCCCCGACCGGATACGACAATATCGACGCACTTCATGAAAGCCTGTTCAATACCGTCTGGCTCGATCCCACCAGTTACCTCATCGACAGCGCATTCCGTTCTGCTTACCTTCAGGACGTCATGGCACATCCTGATGGCGCCGCCCCCCCCGATGGCTCAGCACCCGATTTCTCGGCACGATTGCCCAGCTTGCCAGCGCATCCGGACAACCTGCTGCGACAACACCTGAAAGCCAATGACCTGCGCGACTACGTCCCTACCATGCCCCTGCTCCTGTGCGGTGCACACCGCGATCCCGAAGTGTTCTGGAACCAGGGCGCTGGTACCCTCAACGCCTTGCTGGACAGCAAGCGGGCCAGCCATCCTGCGTTGCGATACGTCACGCTGGATCTGGATACCCACGATGTGGGCAATACTTTCAGCAGCCATGGGTTGACAGCTGGCCAGCTGCGCGCCCTGAAGAAAACCGCGTTGGCGGCACAATCCGCATTTGTCGTCTATCAGTACCGCAATACCCTGGACAACGTCATTTCGCTGCTCAGCCTGAAGGGTTATCATGCCCTGGAAGAACCCTATTGCAGCGTGGTGGCCCGCACCTTTTTCGCCCTGTTCTAACCTGAGCAGGTCCCGATGCCGGCCTTCGCTTTCATTCCCATGTCATCAATGGCCTCCATAGTGCGCGTGGCAAGACCTTTTGCCACTGCCCCCCACGCATGGAGGTTCCCTTTCGTGTTTTTCCCGAATACGATGGCCTTGCCTATTGCTCGCCTGGCAGTCGTTCTGGCGGCATGCGGTTGCAGTGGCAGCATTGCCGCAACCAGCACACCCCAGGTCACTGCCGATACCCTGGCAACCGCGACCCCAATCAAACATCTGGTGGTGATCTACAACGAAAATGTCTCTTTCGATCATTATTTCGGCACCTACCCCAAGGCCATCAATCCGATCGGCTCACCCCATTTCAGCGCAGTGGCCGGCACGCCTGCTGTCAATGGACTGGCCTCTGCCCTGCTGACCCAGAACCCCAATGCCCTCAATCCCGCCAATGGTGCAGGCGCCGTCAACCCCTTCCGGCTGGATCGCTCCCAGGCTGCCACGGCAGACCAGGGCCATGCCTATACGGCCGAACAGCAGGCTTACGATAACGGCCTGGCTGACCTGTTTCCGAAATATACGGGGAGAGGGTCAGCGGGCAACAGCGGCAGCTTCGGTACGCCGGGCCAGGTCATGGGCTACTATGACGGCAATACAGTGACAGCCCTGTGGAACTACGCCCAGCATTTTGCCATGAGCGACAATGCCTTCACGGACACCTACGGCCCTTCCACGCCTGGCGCCCTGGAAGCGGTTTCCGGCCAAACCAATGGCGTACAGATCGTGGCCACGACGAAGAAACCCTTCACGCTTGCCGCTGATTCCTATTACATCCATGACGGGCAGGGCGGCTACACCCTGATCAACGATGTGGATCCTGCCTATGACGTGTGCTCCAGCGCTACCGACCAGGTCATGATGTCCGGCAAGAACATCGGCGACCTCCTCAATGAGGCCAGCATTCCCTGGGGTGGCTTCATGGGCGGATTCAATCTGGGGGCCACCCATGCAAACGGCACCACCGGCTGCAAATCGAGCACCTACTCCACAGTGGTCAATGGCTCAATCAGGGATTACATCCCGCACCACAACTGGTTTCAGTACTACAAGTCCACTTCCAACCCCGCCCATGCCCGTCCCAGCACGCTGCAATCCGTGGGGTACACTTACCAGGCAGACGGGGCCACGCGGGATCCGGCCAACCACCAGTACGACCTCCAGGATTTTTACAGCGCCGTCACATCGGGAAATTTCCCTGCCGTCAGCTTCCTGAAAGCCCCGGCTTACCAGGATGCCCATGCCGGTTATTCCGACCCGCTGGACGAGCAGGTTTTCGTGACCCAGGTCGTCAACTTCCTGCAGCAACAACCCGACTGGAAAAACACGATGGTGGTCATTACCTACGACGATTCGGATGGCTGGTATGACCATGTGTTCTTCCCTCCCACCAACCCTTCCTTCGACAGCCAGGCAGACCAGTTGAACAGTCCGGGCGTCTGCGGCAGTGGCGCGCCGCTCGTTGGCATCAGTGGAAACCCGGTCAACGGCCGGTGCGGCCCTGGCACGCGCATTCCTTTCCTGGTGGTTTCCCCCTGGGCCAAAACCAACCATGTGGACCATACCCAGATCAGCCAGGCATCGATCGTGCGCTTCATCGAAGACAACTGGCTGAGCGGGAAACGTTTGGGAGGCGGTTCGTTTGATGCCACTGCCGGCAGTCTCATGAACATGCTGAATCTTGCCGGGTCCGGAAATACGTCGGCACTTTACCTGGACAGCGCTTACGGTACCCCGCTGAACGCACCCCCCGTCGTGCCCAGGCAGGTGACATCGCCCCGTTGAAAGCGGCTTGCTGCAAGCCCCAAGGCCTCCGTGAGTATGATAGATTGAGGCCCGACATGAACCAACGTCCAGGAAAACGCTATCTGGTGGTCTGCACGCTCCGCATTGGAGACGTGCTCCTGACCACACCTGTCCTACGCGCCATCCGGCAACATGACCCGGATGCCTGGATCGAAGTGCTGGTCCTTCCCGGCATGGCAGGAATCCTGGAGGGCAATCCGGATATCGACCGGATTGTCATCACCCCGCATCGAACCGGCGTCCTGGAAAGACTGAAAGAGTTTGGACGCCTGTGGCGACGCTATGATGTGGCGCTCACCACCGTGTCTTCCGACCGCGCCCGCTGGTACTGTTTCGTTGCAGGAAAAGTATCCGCAGGGCCCTACAATCCTCATAGCGCATGGCTTTCGGTCCGCCTGTTGAACAGACGCATTCTCTTTGACGATCTGCAAACGCATACGGTCTGCATGGGCCTCAAGGTGCTGGACCTGCTCGGCATCCCACGCCAGTACCAGGTCATACCCCCTTCGGCCGGGGGAGCGCTGCCCGCCGCCCTGTCGGGAAAAGCATATGCCGTGCTGCATCCTTTTCCCAAGTTTCGCTACAAAATGTGGCCTCAGGATCACTGGATGCGCCTCATTGGGATCCTGCAACAGGAAGGGCTCACGATTGCCCTGACCGGCAGCCCGGAGCCGGATGAACTTGCCTATGTGTCACAGATTGCCCGATCCAGCGAAGCCCTGAATCTGTGCGGCCAGCTTTCCCTGGCACAAATTGCCGACCTGATTGCCGGGGCCCGGTTTTTTGTGGGCCCCGATACCGGCATCACGCACCTGGCCGCCGCAACCGGTGTGGCCACCGTTGCACTGTTCGGCCCCTCCAACCCCGTCAAATGGGGCCCCTGGCCAACGGGTTGGCAACAGGATGCCAGCCCCTGGATCCTGAAAGGGTCACAGCAGTGGGGAAACGTCCACCTTCTCCAGGGACCGGGTGACTGCGTGCCCTGTCGTGAAGAAGGGTGCGAAAAGCGCGTGGACAGCCATAGCGACTGCCTGGATCACCTCGGACTGCCGACGGTTCTGGAAACCCTGCGGCAGCTCAAGGCAACGTGATTTGATGGTGCCGGAGTGCCTCGTCGATCAACATTCGCGAACCGTCTTCCGTCAGATGCCCATAATCGAACGACAACGGTTTCAATTCATGGGGAGAAGCGGATATCAGGCATCCGCTAGGGTTGCACAACGCGTCCATCGGTGACAGGAAATCCACGCCGTTGGCCGCGGCAAAACGACGCATGCGTTCATTGACCGGATAATCCTGGGGATTGACGCTGCGCATGGTACGATCCACGGCATCCTTCACGAAAACCTTGCTCGCCACGATGGGCTGGTCGATTTTGAACGTGGGCAGTTGCCCCACCAGCACGATATGGGCGACACCCAATGCCTTCAGTGACGAAATGGTCCTCTCGAACTTGCTGAAATCAAGCTCGGACCAGTTGCTGTTCCTGCGGTCATACAGTGCCCAGTTTCCTCCCAGAATCACGGTATGGGGGCGCAGCAATTTCACCTGATCGAAGATATAGGCATTGATCTCACGACAGCTGTTACGTTTGTCGATGTCGAACCCCACGATCCCCGGACAACCACTGGCCGTGTATTGTGCCAAATCAAAACCCTGCAATTTTCCCTGGTACAACAATCCGCGATACAGGGAAGCTGCAAAGGAATCCCCCCAGAGAAATACCAAAGGCACACCGGGTGAGGAACGTTCCGCACAGTTCCCCTTGAAGTCTTTTGCCGAAAAATGCGGGCCTGGCGCATCCAGAAAGCATAGTCCGCTACGGTAGCCTGCGGCCGCATCGTAGTGGAAGCGAAACACCTGCTGGTTTGCCTCCCGCGCGGGGAAACCCTCGGCACGATCGGTGGCCTTGCCCAGGATCAGCATGCCTGACAGCAGGACCAGGAGGGCTGTGACCACCGGTTTTCCCGGAAGCTGCCAGCGCACCGGCTTTTCCACAAAACGATAAGTCGCCCATGCCAGTGCCATGCTGGCAACCAGCACCAGCAGGCGGCCTGGCAGGGCAGGGTCTCCCGCCGTGTAAATGCGCGCGTATACCAGCAGAGGCCAGTGCCATAAGTAAAGGGGGTAACTGATCAGCCCCACCCAGACCATCGGTTTACGCCCCAGCACATGACGATTGATCCAGCCCTGGGGGCCCGCTGCCATCAACAGGAACGCTCCCATGGTGGGAAACAGGGATACCCAACCCGGAAAATCACTCTGCGGGCTGATCAACACGAAACCCAGGACCATCAGCAGGGCGCCTGCCAGTGACGTCCCGCGAGGCATGTGGGACAAGGCCTGTGGTTTGTGCAGCACCAGGTACGCCAGCACCCCCCCCACCATCAATTCCCAGAATCGGGACAGGGGGGAATAAAATGCAACTGCAGCATCGCTGGCCAGGGTGGTGACATCGAACGCAAAGGAGGCACAGGCCACGGCCAGGGTGATCCAGAGGAAATTCCAGCGTCTTTTCCAGACCAGGCCCAGCATGAGGGGCCAGAAAATATAGAACTGCTCCTCCACGGCCAATGACCACAAATGGTGGAACGGATCGGTATCACCGGTGGCATTGAAATAGTTCGTTTCACGGAGCAGGGCAAAATTCACCAGGAATGCCGCCCCTGAATACAAGTGTTTTCCCGCCACCCTGAAATATTCCGCCGGCATCAGGGCCCAGCCCAACGCAAAGCTGACGAACAGCGTCAGTACCAGGGCAGGAAATATCCGCTTGATGCGACGGGCATAAAATTCTGCATAGCTGAAATGACCCGCTTCCAGGTTCTCGAAAATGATGGTGCTGATCAGGAATCCTGAAATCACAAAAAAGATGTCAACGCCCACAAAACCGCCGGGCATCCAGTCCGGGAAGATATGGAACGCCAATACGGACAGTATGGCCACAGCGCGCAACCCATCGATGTCGGAACGGTACTTGGGATGACTGAGGTGCGTCGAAGCCGTCATGTTGAGTTCAAAACCAATCAAAAAGGGTCGGAAATGATACCAGAGGTTTATGTGGGGACGCGTTCACGCTGCTTGTAAAAAAGTGTGGGACCCACCCAGTTGAAAAGGTCATACCCCTGCTCGCACATGAATCCGTGCAATGCCGACTGCAACAGGGCTTCAAGCGAGCCGACGTAGGATTCCACCAGTATCAGCCCGGGCGCATAGCGGGTAAAGTCCAGGCCCTTCAACACCTGCAGGTCGTGCCCCTCGGCATCGATATTCAGCAACTGGATGGTTTTCCCGGAAAAAGGGGAGTGGTCCAGAATGTCGGTCAGCGTACGGGTTTTCATTTCACGCGACTGCCCGAAACCTGCGCGCACCGCCTGGCCAGGCAGCACGATTTGCTCTCCCACTGAAAAATCCTTGTCGGTCTGGACCGTCACGGTTCCTGGGCTATCCGAAACTGCCGCCACCACATTGTGATCGCCCGGGCGAACCCACTGAAAAGTCCGGATCTTGATTTCCCCGAGATCGATATTGACGCCACGCCATCCGCGTCGGTAAAGGAACCAGGTGTTGGAAAATTTCTTCGGATGCCAGCATCCCACGTCCACATAAAACCCTTCCGGTTGCGTGATGAGGTGCTGCAACACCGCATCTTCCCCGTATTGGGAATGCACCCTGGACCAGGATTTGATGAAGAAAGCCCGTCGAAACACTCGCAACGCCAGCAGGAAATCGCGCAGGGCCTTCATGGGGAAGCCCTGCGCCGAAGACCTTCCAGGTCAAATCCATCGGGCAAATACAGCAGCTCCAGGTGTGCCGAGGCAGAAGGCAGGGGAACTCCCAGGGTACGTCGGGGCCTTCCCAGCAACCCCGCCAACCGCGCTCCCGCCTGGCGCAGCAGCAACTTGAAGCGGAGCCGCCCCCCATTGAAGCCCGGTCGGGTCAAATAAATCCAGTCGTAGAAATCCTGCAATCGTGGCCTCAGCTTCAGCTTGCCCAGCCAGACTGCGCGGTCTTCCCTCAGGGTTCCCACATGGCAGGCAAAAGTATGGGTCGTGGAATTGGTGGTGCGCCACAAGGCAGACCGTCCCTTGAAAACCCGGGTAGGTTCGGATAGCACACCCGCTCCCACATACGGATTTTTACCCCCGGAGAACACCCCATATTTGTCCGGATGGTCATATAAGGTCACGTAGTCGAATACTTGCAGCCCTTCTTCAAGCACCTGCCCGGCAACGGGCAGGTGCCAATAATCATCCTCGATGAAATAGACAATATCCTCATCCTGCAGCGATGCCAGGGCCCACTGTACCAAATGATAGAACGACTGGTACTGGCCCAGCCGGGTGGCTTCGAGCCTGTAAAACGACTTGTCCTGAAGTTTCGCCACGATTTCGTCGTCGCAATGGTCGGCGATGCAGACCATGCGGTACCCCGGAAAGGCCTCCAGCAAATTATCCAGGCATTCCAGCTTGGAAAACCCGGCAATCCGGGGCTTCGTATTAACCCGGCTGGAAATCCTGTACAGCAGGTACTTGTTCATGCGGTTTTTCCCGGTTGGAACCCCAATGCCGCCTGGGCTTTTTTCCACTGGCGCTTCTTGTAAAAGCTTTTGGGCATTTCCCGGTCCAGTGCCATTTTTCTCAGGGCCTTTCGTTCAGACAAGAAAGCGGCAGGATAGCCTGCCTGGGTCAGCTCCTGGTACAAGTGGAGCGTCGCCAGATTGCCATCCCGTTTGTGCGGCAGCAACACCTCCGGATAACGACGGGTAAACAAATCGCGATTGGCACGGATCAGTTGTTTTGTCGCCGCGGATTGCTTGAAGCTCCCGCCTCCCTGATGGTAAACGAACGCATCTTCGCACATCATGAGACGATAGCCTGCTCGGCGCATGCGCACACTGAAGTCAAAATCCTCGTAGTAGCCGAGGCCGTAACCGGTATCCAGGCCTCCCAGGCTTTCCCACACTTTCCTGCGCACGGCCACGCAGAAAAAATCGAGGCGGTACACGGGCAGCAGCCGATGAATGGGATGGTCCCGGAACAGGGACGCTGCCGCCAGAATCTGTTCACGGCCTCCTTCCAGAAAATAATCCTGCTCATTTCCCGCCGCATTGGTCACCGGTCCTATGGCCCCCACATCCGGTCCTGCCACTGCCATCGCTTGCACCAGGCTCAGCAGGCTACCCTGAGGGAACAGAGTATCGTTGTTGACAAGCAATACCCAGTCCCCGTTTCCCTGTTGCACGGCATGATTCATCCCGCCAGCAAACCCAAGGTTTTCCGGAAGGCATTCACACACCAGGCCAGGATACCGCTGGCCATATGCCGCGATATGGGCAGGGCTGTCGTCGGGAGAACCGTTATCCAGCAACCGCACGCAAACCCCGGGCAGCAGCCCTTCCACCTGC
>JAKBAT010000061.1 GCA_021808815.1 Pseudomonadota bacterium | reverse complement strand
CGTGATGCAGAGGCTAGTAACAAAAAAAAAACAGGGTAAACCCTAATTCTTTTGTAGAAAGAACTCCTACATAAGGTCGACAAAAAACGGTTTTTTGGGTAAAAAACACCAAAAAACTGAAAATACACCATAATTTTCAAAATCTTATTAAAACAAACACTCCCTTCTGAAATCTTTATCGACCAATGGAAAAAAAACTTTAGGGCGATCTGCCATTTTTTTTTCATAACCAGGTGTGATGCAATATTCTTCTCCATCATGGCCAATGAAAAACCATTTCCAGATTCTCGGCTGGTTCGAGAATTCGAATTTACGGTCAAAGAGTTCGATCGGGCTTGCAGGCTCATCAGGAACCATGCCGGGATTTCGCTTGGAGAAAGCAAGTTTGACCTGGTCTACGGACGACTTTCAAGAAGATTGCGCGCCACAGGTCTTCGCACGTTTGCTGAGTATCTTGATGTGCTGGAACGCGGCGACCGGCGGGAGTGGGAAGCCTTCACAAACGCACTGACGACCAACCACACTGCATTTTTTCGCGAACCCCATCATTTTGAGTTGTTGGCAGAGCAATTGCGGTCCCTCAAGGGGAGGCGCCCCATCGTGCTTTGGTGCAGTGCGGCGTCAACGGGGGAAGAAGCTTACAGCATGGCCATCACAGCGGTGGAAGTGTTTGGCAGCTGGGCGCCGGAAGTGACAGTGATTGGTTCGGATATCGACACGGAAGTTCTGGACGTCGCACGAAAAGGCATTTATCCGGTGGACCGTATCAGCCGTCTTGACCGGCAGCGCCAGGAACGCTACTTCAATGCCGCCTCCACGACTCCCGGAGCACCTGTCCAGGTTCGCGAAGAACTGCGTCGGCTCGTCACATTCCGGCAAATCAACCTGCTTCAACAGCCCTGGCCCATTCGGGGACCACTGGACGCGATTTTTTGTCGTAACGTGATGATTTACTTTGATCGGGAAACCCAGCTCACGATCTTGCGCCGGTTTGCACCCTTGCTGCACAAGGCGGGATTGTTGTATGCCGGTCACTCCGAACGCTTCAGCCATGCAGAAGACTACTTCCAGCTTCGTGGCAAGACAGTTTACGCGTTGGCACCTGCCCGCCGCCAAGGAATACCCCCCTAATTCGGGTGCTTATTCCGGGATTTGAGTCCGGTGTTCCTCCGGATAATGGCCGTGAAATATGAGGGACACATGGCCGAAGAAAGCGATCTCGAAAAAACAGAGCAGCCCTCGCAACGACGCCTGGACCAGGCGCGAGAAGAAGGGCAGGTAGCACGTTCGCGCGAACTGGCCACCTTTTCTGTATTGATGACGGGAGGGGCCGGACTCTGGCTGATGGGGGCGCAGCTCGCCAGCAAGTTGCAGGCCCTGCTCCAGGAAGGACTGAGCTGGAATGCGTCTCTCGCATTCCAGAGTGAACTACTGATACCACATCTCCAGAAAATGACGCTCGAGACGTTGTTGTTATTGGCGCCTTTGCTCCTGTTGTTGCTGGTGGCGGCCTTGATGTCACCCTTGCTCCTGAATGGCTGGATGTGGAGCACCAAACCCCTCGAACCGAACCTGGAGCGTTTGAATCCCATCACAGGATTCAAACGAATGTTTTCAACCCATGGCTGGGTTGAACTTGGCAAAAGTATCGGCAAGGCCGTCGTGGTGGGTGGTGCAAGTACCTGGGCATTGTGGCACCACAAAGAAGCCGTGCTGAACTTGGCATCCTTGCCGGTCACGGTTGCTGTCATGGAAATGGGGCGCCTGGTCTGGGACGGGTTTTTCGCCATCATGGGAGGGATGTTGCTGATTGTGGGGATAGATGTGCCATTTCAATTGTGGGAGCACAACAAGCGACTCAGGATGACGCGGGAAGAAGTGCGGCAGGAATCCAGGGAGACAGAGGGTGATCCCCAGATTCGTGGGCGCATTCGCAGCATGCAACGAGATATAGCCCGACGGCGAATGATGTCGAAAATTCCGAAGGCAGATGTGGTCGTGACCAATCCGACGCATTACGCCGTGGCATTACAGTATCGGGAACATACCATGCGTGCACCCATTGTGGTGGCGAAAGGGGTGCAATTGACGGCGGAACGCATTCGCACGCTCGCCAGGGAACATCGGGTGCCTATCCTTGAAGCGCCTCCGCTGGCGCGTGCTCTGTACCAACATACCGATCTGGAACAGGCCATTCCGGAACCACTGTATCGCGCTGTTGCTGAAGTGCTGGCTTACGCCTATCAGTTGCGCCGTCATGAAATCAGTGGTGGTTCGCTTCCAAAAGCACCTGAATCATTGGATGTTCCGCCTGAGCTCGATCCTGAAACGCAGCGACACTAAAGATGACTTTTCCCTCACAACTTCTGGAGTTCCTCAAACAGTCTGGAGTAAAAGGGCTGGCGGGGCCGATATTGATCGTCATGGTGCTGGCCATGATGGTATTGCCCCTGCCCCCCTTTCTTCTGGACATTCTGTTCACGTTCAACATTGCCGTGGCCATCATGGTGCTTCTGGTCAGCATGAATGCGCTCAAGCCACTGGACTTCTCGGTCTTTCCCACGGTTCTTCTGATCACAACGCTTCTGAGATTGTCGCTGAATGTGGCTTCCACCCGGGTGGTCTTGCTGGAAGGCCATACGGGACCGGATGCGGCAGGCAAGGTCATTGAGGCGTTTGGGCACTTTCTGGTGGGCGGCAATTACGCTGTGGGGATTGTCGTGTTCATGATTCTGGTGGTCAGAAATTTTGTGGTGATTACCAAGGGGGCGGGACGGATTGCGGAAGTGGGGGCGCGATTTACCCTGGATGCCATGCCTGGCAAGCAAATGGCCATTGACGCGGACCTCAACGCCGGACTGATCGGGGAAGACGAGGCACGGCGGCGACGGGCAATGATTGCGCAGGAAGCGGATTTCTACGGATCCATGGACGGTGCAAGCAAATTCGTGCGTGGCGATGCTGTGGCAGGCATCGTGATTTTGTTTATCAATATTATCGGTGGTTTTATTGTCGGGGTACTCCAACATAATCTGGATATGGCCACGGCTGCGAAGAATTACACGCTTCTCACCATCGGTGACGGGCTGGTGGCCCAGATTCCTGCCTTGGTGATTTCCACTGCGGCCGGCGTGGTGGTCAGCAGGGTCACAACGGATGAAAACATCGGTCAACAACTCGTACGTCAGATTTTCAGCCAGCCCCTTGTCATGATGTTGACGGCATCCATTTTGGGTGCGCTGGGGTTGGTTCCAGGCATGCCACATTTTGCTTTTTTGCTGCTGGGCACCGGTCTGGGTGCTGCAGGGTATTGGCAAATGCAACGGGCTCGCCGTCCGGTAGAGACTCCCGATGCCGCAGCGACGACTTCTGTATCCATGGAACCCCCAGAAGCGAGTTGGGAAGATGTCTCCCAGGTGGATGTACTGGGACTTGAAGTCGGCTATCGCCTCATCTCCTTGGTGGACAAGGCGCAGGATGGTGATCTATTGCGAAGAATAAAAGGCATACGGAAGAAGTTTGCCCAGGATATCGGCTTCCTCCCTCCTTCGATTCATATCCGGGACAACCTGGATTTGAAACCCAATGGCTATCGCATTACGCTCAAGGGAGCGGAGATTGGATCCGGCGAAGCCTACACTGGATTGCTTCTTGCCATTAATCCGGGCAATGCGTCCGGCACCCTTCCTGGAACCGCAACACTGGATCCTGCCTTTGGCTTGCCAGCAATCTGGATTGAAGCTGCACTGAGGGAAAACGCACAAGCAATGGGATACACCGTGGTCGATGTGGGTACGGTGGTTGCCACACACTTGAGCCACCTGATCAGCATCCATGCTGCCGATTTGTTGGGACTCCAGGAGTTACAGCAATTGCTGGAGCATGTGGCAAAACACGCACCCAAGCTCACCGAGGATCTGGTCCCCAAATTGCTGCCGTTGGCAACAGTTCAGAAAGTGTTGCAACGTCTTCTGGACGAAGGCATGCACATACGGGATATGCGCACCATCCTGGAAACCCTGGCAAAGTTTGCAGGCCAGACCCAGGATCCGGACCAGCTGACAGCACAGGTTCGCGTTGCCTTGGGTCCCGCGATTGTGCAGCAGTTCTACCCATCGTCCCAGGAATTGCAAGTCATTGGCATGGACAAGGAACTGGAATACCTTCTGGCGCAGGCATTGCAGGCAGGGGGGGCACAACAGGCAATTGAACCCGGGTTGGCCGATACTCTCCTGCGGGAAACACGTGCGGCCGCACAAAAGCAGGAACAGCTGGGATTGCCAACAGTCCTGCTCGTGCCATCGCAAATACGGGATTTGCTTTCCAGGTTCCTGAAAAGAGCACTGCCGCAGCTGAAGGTCATTTCCCACGACGAGGTTCCAGGATTCAAGACGATCAGAGTGACATCCATGGTTGGAGGTAGGGCATGAGCATGAAAACTTTTCTTGCAATGAATTCACGGGAGGCTTTGCGCCTGGTTCGCGCTGAACTCGGAGAGGACGCTGTCATTCTGTCCAATCGGAAGGTGGGAGAGCAGGTAGAAATTGTTGCAGCACCCCCGTCGTTTTTGCAGGAGGTGAAACAACCCCGTTCTGTCCCAGGTTCGTCAGGACTGGTAAGTGAAATCAAAGTCATGCACGAGCATCTTCTGGACCGGCTTTCAGCACTGGCAAAGCCGGCAGAATCTTCTGCCACCTCACAAAAAATCCGGGTACAGCGGAGCCTGCTCAAGGTGGGGTTTAGCCAGACGCTGGTGGAGCAGATGCTGGAAAAAATGCCGGAGGGAGTGGGTCTGGACTGGATACTCAAAGTACTGGAAAAGAATTTAAACAGCGGCGAGGGAGACGAAACCATCGTGTGCCGAGGGGGAGTCTATGCCCTTGTAGGGCCCACGGGCGTCGGCAAAACCACAACGACTGCCAAACTGGCTGCACGGGCTGTGGTACGTTTTGGTGCAGACCGGGTAGGGCTGATCACAACGGATTGCTATCGCGTCGGGGCGTTTGAACAGTTGCGCATTTATGGAAAGATTCTGGGGGTTCCCGTGCACAGTGTGCGGGATACAGCCGACCTGCAGTTGACACTGGCCACGATGCGCCACAAGCACCTGATCCTGATCGATACCATGGGCATGAGTCAACGGGACAGTCGCGTCACCGAGCAGACAGGCATGCTGGACATGGCGGATGTTCAAAGATTGCTGCTTTTGAGCGCCACCAGCAATCTGCACACCATGGAAGACATTGTGCGCGTTTACCGCAGCCCAACGGTGATGGGATGCATCCTGACCAAATTGGATGAGGCGGTCACCATGGGTGGAGCGTTGGATGTGCTCATACGGCACCGGTTGGTGATGTACTACATTGCCAACGGCCAGCGTGTCCCGGATGATTTGCATGAAGTCAGCCTGCCTTACCTTCTGCGTAGTACTTTCAGCGGCCTGGAGACAACGGGCCTGGCATCACAGGAGGGTTTGAAGCTTCCTCAAGATCTGTTGATTGCTCATGCGGGTTGTTGATCCAGTCGCTGACCAGGCCTCGGGCCTGCGACGCCTCCTGATGCGCCCTCCTGCCCAGGCCTGGCGATTTGTGGGATGTGAGTCTCGTGTGGGGGCGACGAGCCTGGCAGTCAATCTTGCTGCAGTGCTCGTGCAGGCGGGTGAGGAAGTACTCATGCTGGACGAACATCTCTCCTCAACCAACGTGGGGAACATGCTTTTCGTGAAACCACGGCATGATTTGCTACAGGTGATTCGTGGTGACAAGGCCTTGTCGGATGTCATGCTGAAAGCCTCTGCCCGACTGCAGGTTCTTCCTGTGGCACGGGCGGTACGGGAATTGCCACGATTGTCACCAACCGAAAGACAACGGCTGTATGACTGCCTGTCAGTGGCCTCGAGCAATGTGGAAGTGGTGCTGGTGGATGCTGGCCTTCCTGAGAAATGTCTGATGACGGACGCAGGCCTGTCGATGTCGCGCCTGGTTCTGGTGACGGAATGTACGGCAGGGGGCATTACCGCCTGTTATCGTCAGGTTAAACGGCTGGCACACCAGGGGCAGACACAGCCGCTGCACGTTCTTGTGAACCAGGTGCCGCGGGGATGCGATGCGCAATCCATCTTCGACCACCTTGCCGGGATGGCATATGAGCGGCTGAAAGTTCCATTGACCTGCCTTGGATACGTGCCAGTTGATGACAGGTTCTCTCGTGCGACACAATGGCAGGGTTGTGTGGCAACTTCTTTCCCTGGATCCGCTGCTGCGCGGGCGTTGACTGCCATCGGGGTTGCCATGGCACGGATGAAGGCGGGAATCTTCCCGGACAGCACAGCAGGACGAATGATGACTTTCGTGTGATTGCGACATGTACAACGCATCAGGCTTAAATGACAAGGAGCAATGCCTCAAGGAATATGCACCGCTGGTGAAGCGGATCGCACATTACCTCAAGGCCAAGCTGCCTGGAAGTGTCGAGATCGATGACATGATTCAGGCTGGCATGATGGGCCTGTTGGAGGCGGCCAGCCGCTTTGACGAATTGCGTGGGGCCCAGTTCGAAACTTACGCGGCACAGCGCATCCGTGGTGCCATGCTGGATGAATTGCGCCAGTCGGATTGGCTGCCCCGTTCGATGCGTCGGGACATGCGTCGCATCGAACAGGCCATTCACAAATTGCAGCAGCAGTTGGGGAAATCACCCACTGAAACCGACATTGCTGCGGAAATGGGATTGACGCTTGCGGCTTATCAGCAGCTGTTATTCGAGTCACGGGGTGCGCAGCTTTTTTACTATGAAGATTTTCATGAGCAGGACAATGAGGAAAGTTTCTTTGACCGCCATGAACTCAGTAATGAGCCAGACCCCCTCAATTTGTTGCAGGATGAGCGCTTTCGCACAGCACTGGTTGAAGCCATCAAGGATCTGCCGGAAAGGGAACGGCAATTGATGGGGATGCACTATGAACAGGAAATGAATTTACGTGAAATCGGGGAAGTCATGGGAGTGAGCGAGTCGCGCGTATGTCAGCTGCATAGCCAGGCAGTGGGCCGATTGCGCGCACGTCTTAAAGGGCATTGATGGAAAAACTCAGCATCGCTGGCGTCTTGCTTGGCCTCCTGGGGATAGTGGGAGGGCAATGGCTGGAAGGCGGTGCCATTTCCACATTGTTGCAGGGCACAGCGTTTGTCATCGTATTCGGAGGCACCCTTGGGGCTGTGATGCTGCAGACACCACTCCGGGTATTTGTAACCGCCATTCGCATGGGAAGCTGGGTATTTGTCACGCCATTGACATCACCACTTTATTTGCAGCGTCAGATCGTCGAGTGGAGCAATCATGCCCGGCGCGAAGGACTGCTGGCATTGGAAATGCACCTGCCAAACCAGGAGGACCCATTCATCAGGAAAGGACTGCAGCTCCTCGTGGATGGTTATGGCGCAGACAAGATACGCGAAGTCCTGACAGTGGATATTCAGGCATACGAACACTTTCGCTGGGCATCGGCACGGGTGTGGGAAGCTGCTGCGGGATACGCGCCCACCATTGGCATGTTGGGTGCCGTACTGGGGTTGGTCCAGGTCATGGAACGACTGGGAGAACCCTCACAATTGGGTGCGGGCATTGCGGTGGCCTTCATTTCCACTGTGTATGGCGTAGGATTTGCCAATCTTTTGTTTCTGCCCATTGCCAACAAGTTGAAGATGCTGATCCAACAGCAGATTTCACACTATGAAATGCTGGTGGATGGCTTTATGCTGATTGCAAATGGAGAAAACCCCCACTTTGTCCAAGGAAAACTTCAAGGGTATTTACCCTGAAATGGCACGACGCCCCAAGCGGGCAGATCGCGACAACAATGATCGATGGTTGGTGTCGTATGCGGATTTCATCACCCTCCTGTTTGCATTCTTTGTGGTGATGTACGCCATTTCCTCTGTCAATGAAGGCAAGTACAGGGTCCTGAGCACCTCCATCAATACGGCCTTCAGCCGCATTGTCACCCCGCTCGAAACCGATACACAAGCCCAGGAACAGGACGATCTCCTGAAATCACTGGTGGGGCGGAGAAATGCCCGAATGGCCCAACAACAGCGCAAACGACAGGAATATATCCAGACGCTTGTGGATGGTCTCACCCGGGTTTTGGCTCCGCTGGTGAGCAAAGGCCAGGTCAGCGTCATTCAAAGCGGTCGGGGCATCGTTCTGGATCTGAACGTGCGAGCCCTGTTTCATGAAGGAGATGCCACATTGCAGTCCCAGGCGGTCCATACCCTGTCTGAAGTGGCTAAAGTGCTACAGCCTGGGGATTTGGCCATTCAGGTGGAAGGTCACACGGATAATGTACCCATCCGGACACCACAATTTCCTTCCAACTGGGAATTGTCTTCCGCCCGTGCCAGCAGTGTGGTTCGTCTGTTCATCAGCGAAGGTGTGGACAGCAAACGACTGACAGCGGCGGGCATGGCAGAAAATCAGCCGCTGGTTCCCAACGATACTCCAGAAAACAGAGCCAAGAACAGGCGGGTCACCGTGACCATCCTGACACCCCAGGCCAACGGGGATTCACCCTGAACCCATTCAGACGCTTCCCAGGGAGCGTCCTGAGAATGAGAGGTTTTGTTGCCCATCCGGGCCATAGAGGTTGGCGCAGTTCGCGGCATTATGCAGCACCGTCAATGCCTGTTGATTGTGGCGCAGCTTGACCTGAATGAGTTCACCGTTGGTGCGGTTCAGCTGTTCAGCTGTTTCTGCCAACTGTCTGATATCGTGCCAGATCTGGCGCAATCGGCCATTTTTTTCAAAATCGGTGCCTGGTGATGCAGATTGCAGTTTGCGACGTTGCCCCGCAAGGCCAGTCAATGTTTCCACCATTCGGGTTTTGTTGTCAGCCAGCGCAATGAGCGACTCAGTTTGTCCGGCCAGCAGGGTGCTTTGTTCCGTCTGGAGCAAAGTCACGAAAGACTGCAGGACCTGATATTCCTCACTGAGGATGGCCTCCCAGTCGGGGGGTGTACTGGGCAGCGGGCCAGGAGCATGCATTGGCTGCGGGTCAGTGGGGGCGGGAATTGATCAGCTCAGTGACGGAGGCAATCAGTTGGTCGGCCACGGCGCCGGCATTGACCTGAAACTTGCCTTCACTGATCGCTTGCTTGATTTCTGCCACTTTTGCAGTGTTGACGACGGGTGAATTGCCCATGCTTTCACTGATGACCTGTATCTGGGCCGAGTTGCTCCCGATGTGTACGCTGGTGCTGTTGCTGGACTCCGGGGTGCTCCCGCCAGCTGCAGGCTGCGCGGTAGAGCGCGTTGCTGATGCCCGACCTGTTCCATCACGAATGGGGGTGACAGGGGGTGTTTTTCCCGATTTGTCGATTTTCACAGAAATCTCCAGATAGCTCGCCTTATAGCCCCTTTTCGGCGGAGAACGAAAAAACTTTAGGGTCTGCCATAAAGAAATTGTACGCCAAATATCCTGTCATGCCGTCTTTCTTTAAATCGGTTAATACAGGGAAAAACCCTTCAATTCAGATCATTGCCGCTCAGATTCGTTTGCCATAATGCAGCAGAACGAAGTGTTTTGAATCTCCGGGGCGTTTGGCATGGCGGTTATTGCGGTTTTCAATCAGAAGGGTGGTGTGGGAAAGACGACCACCTGCCTTAATCTTGCTGCTGCCTTGATGCAGGAGAATCGCGCTCCAATCGGGATTGACCTTGATCCACAGGCGCACTTGAGCCTGGCCTGTCGATTGAAAGACAATACGTTGGGAACCGGCATGGCTGCTTTCTTTCGCGAGAAAATCCCTTTGACGCGATTGCTGCGGGATACACCGTCAGGATGGAAAATCGTCCCTTCTTCACTCGAATTATCCAAAGTTGATGCCCTCTATGGCAGTGACGCAAAGGCGGCAACCCTGCTGCGCCAGGGCCTGAGTCCGGATTTCACGGCGCAAGGGGCTCCTATCCTGATTGACTGTTGCCCGATGTTGGGGGTGCTCACGCTGAATGCGTTGCTGGCTTCCGATCGGGTATTGATTCCAGTGTCGGCAGACTATCTTTCCCTCGAAGGTGTGCATCGGCTGGATGGTGCATTGCGAGTTCTGGAAAGCAAACTCGGAAAAAATTACGGACAAAGGATCGTGGTCACCCGTTTCGACCCTCGCCGCAAGCTGTCCTACGACATTCACCGGTTGCTCAAGGAAAAATATGGTGCCCGGGTCTGCAATACGCGCATTGAGGAAAACGCAGCATTGGCCACCAGCCCCATGCATGGGCAGGATGTATTCAGTTATGCCGCACATAGCGGTGGGGCTGAAGACTACCGGGCATTGGCGCACGAACTGCTTACAAGCGGTTTCTTTGAAACCGTCGTACGTCAATAAGTGTACCGGGAGGGGCTTATGTCAGCACACGGAACCATCTACCGATTCAATGCACTGGATGAGAATTACCCGGTCGAGGTAGCGCATATTCGCAAAGCGCGTGCACGTATCGAAGCCGAAACTGAAGCACAGCTGGAAGAGCAGGCACGAATTCGGGCCGATGCAATGGCGCGGTCAGTCGCACCGAATGAATTGCTGCAATCCAGGGAACTGGATTTGCACCGACTGGAGCGTGAACACCTGCGTGCAGAAAATCTGGCCATTGCCGCCGTGGAGCACAGGATGGAAGCAGAATTGCGTGCCATTGAAGCAGACAATGCGTGCATACACATGGAAGAACGCGCCCGACAAGCGGCTGAAGAGCGCGCGCAGATGGCAGATCAGACGTTACAGGCAGCCCGGGCCCGTGTGGAAGATGAAACCCAGATGTTGCTTCAAATGCAGAAGTGTCGCGAAGCGGAAATGTGTGCCCATGAAGCGATGGCGCAAAGACGGGCCGGCCAGGAAGATCTCATCCAGGCGCTGCGGCACCAGGAAGCACTGGAACGTGCAATGTCTGTTTCACAGAGGGCTGCATTGAAGGGAGTAAAGGAAACAGTGATGGCACTGGAACTGCAACAAGCGTTGTGGCGGATGCGCCGCCAGCGTCGCCTTCTCCTGTTGCTGTTGCTTGCAATGGCAGCTGGGCTGGTGGCACTTGGCGTTGATCACGAAGTGGCCCGGACATGGGCAACGAAGCTCTAACCTGAACGTATATCCCACCCGAGTTCATCCATTCATGGCAACCCCTCCCCGCCCTGCCGAAATCGCCAGCCAGACGCTAAAAATTCTGGTGGCAAAAAAAATGCCACCAACG
>JAKBAT010000060.1 GCA_021808815.1 Pseudomonadota bacterium | reverse complement strand
CCTTTGCCACGGCCATCGACCGCTGCAGCGCGGGTGATCTTGCCGCCCACGTGCAGGTGGCAGCACGGGACCAGCTGGGTCAGGTGGCGCACCGCTTCAACGACATGCGCAAAAACCTCAAGCGCATGATTGCGCGGGTTTCGGGAAGTGCCGCCATGGTGTCGGAAGCATCGGCCAAGCTTTCCGAAACTTCGCATCTGGTCGCCCAGCTCTCTCAGCGCCAGACGGATGCGGCTTCGAGCGTTGCCGCCGCCGTGGAGGAAATGAGCACGAGCATCGCCCTGGTATCCAACCATGCCCGTGATGCGGAATCCGTGTCGCTGCAGTCCAACCAGTTGTCGCAAGAAGGGGAGCAGGTGGTGCGCGCGGCTTCGTCGGAAATGACGAGCATTGCAGAAGCTTTCGACAAATCCTCACAGGAAATTTCCTCCCTCAGCAAGCGCACCGAAACGATCAGCACCATCGTAAACGTCATCAAGGAAATCGCCGACCAGACCAACCTGCTGGCCCTGAATGCCGCCATCGAGGCCGCACGGGCCGGTGAACAGGGGCGGGGGTTTGCAGTCGTTGCCGATGAAGTGCGCAAGCTGGCCGAACGCACCGGCAAAGCCACGGAAGAAATCACCGGGATGATCGGCGTCATCCAGTCCAGCATGAAAAGCGCCGTTTCCAGCATCGATTCCGGAACGGGCCAGGTGCGCCAGGGGGTGAACCTTGCCACCCGTGCCGGTGATGCCCTGGCCCAGATCACCACGAGCTCGAAGGGGCTGGTGGGCATGGTGCACGACATCGCCAACGCCGTGCAGGAACAAACCACAGCCAGCCACCAGATTGCCGAGAACATCGAACAGATCTCCGCGATGGTGGACGAAAGCAATGCCAACATCGGACGCATGTCCGGCGAGGCCGACAACCTGGGCAAGGTATCCGCAACTCTCAAGGATGCCATCAGCCTCTTCAGTGGCGGTACTGCCAACGATGCCCAGCAACTGGTGGAAAAAGGGGTGGCGCTGATTGCATCCCAGGGCCGGGAAAAGGCCTATGCGCAATTTGCAGACCCCACGGGCCCCTTCATCAAGCGCGACCTTTACCTGTTCGTGTATGACCTGCAGGGGAACGTGCTGGCGCACGGCGGAAACCCGTCACTGGTGGGAAAATCCATGCGGGATGCAAGGGATGCCAATGGCAAGCTGTTCATCCAGGAACGCATCGCACTGGCCAACACGCAAGGGAGCGGCTGGCAGGACTACATGTTCAAGAACCCGGAATCCGGGGTGGTGGAAAGCAAGACCTCCTACCTGCGCAAAGTGGATGACTTCATCGTGGGGTGTGGCATTTACAAGTAGCGCTTACTGCCGGTCCCCGATCCAGAAAAACCCGGCGCTCGCCGCACTGTTGAGTGTGGCGACGTACAGCCTGTTTCCACCCGATGATGGCGTGATCAACGCCGCCACGCCGCTTGCCGATCCCACGCCGGACGGCACGCACCCAGTACCGCCAAGCGTGAGCGACACGTTGAAGACATTGATGCCGGAAGCGCGCGGAGTGGCTGTGCCGCTAATAGTGCAGCTGCCGTTCGTACCGGTGATGCTGCCCCCCGACGAGATGGTCATCGTGACGGAGGGCCCACCGAAATAATACGGCGCGACATAGCTGCCAGCCAGGGCCGCCAGGGAAGCGGGCGTCATGTCGGTCGCCAGGTAAGTGGCGGAGAAAGTAGTGTATTGGGTCAGGTTGACGTTGTAGACGTTGTACACGGTGGTGCCCGTGATGGCGCTTTGCGGAATGAACTGCCCGGAGATGATGCCATTGGTCTGGGTGGCATTGGTGGCCACCGTGTATTCCGTTGCAGTTCCGGAGTAGGCGTAGCTGAGCGAACTGAGTGTGCCCTGGTCCACCAGGAGCGCCAGTCCCCCGGCCGAGGTGATGTTGTAGAATTCGCCGGTCTCGAGAATGATCGCCGTCATGTCGGTGCCCATGTTGGTGGGGCCCTGTGCGATGCCCTGAACCGGCGATCCCGTGAGGTTCGTGGCAACGGAGTTGTTGCCACCCCCACCCCCACCGCAGCCCGCCAGCAACAATACCAGGGAAAGGGCTCCAAGCGTGCTGAAACGACTCATTACAAACTCCGCAAAAATAGTCTGATGATAGCCTGACTTGCCTTCGAAACATGGCATAGTATATGGAAAGGCCGGGTTTGACGATGCCATTTGCTCTGGAATCCCCTTCATGAACCTCAACATGCTGTCCCTGACCGCCATGTCCTCGCCACTTTGGATGAAATTCCTTATCGTGGCGTTCCTGGCCTTCATCGTGGGTCTGGAATTCAAGGAATACCTGCTGTCCAAGCAGGAACCCCACCTTGCCATCGGCTCGGTGCGCACCTTCACTTTTATCGCCATCCTGGGTTTCGTCCTCTACACCCTGGCGCCCGACTTCCGCCTCTTCCTTGTGGGGTTGCTGTTCCTCGGGCTGATTTTCGCGGTGTTTTACCACCATAAGGTGAAATCGGGGCAGGTGGGAATCCTGCAACTCCTGATCGGTGCCATCGTCTACACCTTCGGTCCCGTGGTGCAATTGCAACCTCTGTGGTTCCTGGTGCTGCTGTTCGTCACCATCATTTTCGTGTTGAGCGCGCGTCCGCTGACCCAGCGCGTGCTGCAGCACATGGACCAGCAGGAACTGATCACCCTGGCCAAGTTCCTGGTCCTCACTGCCGTGATCCTGCCCCTGCTGCCCAGGACGGTTTCTGCGCCGGAAATCCCGGCCTCGCCTTTCGACATCGGCATGGCCGTGGTCATCATTTCCACCATTTCCTACCTGGGCTACATCCTGCGCCGCTATCTTTTTCCGCGTCGCGGTTACCTGGTTTCCGGCATTCTGGGAGGGCTGTATTCCAGCACGGCAGCCACCGTTGTCCTGGCCCGGGAATCCAAGGACAACCCCCTCCCCAACCGCACGGTCCACGCCGCCATGCTGGCGGCCTCGGGCATGATGTACTTGCGCCTGATGTTCCTGGTGGCCATCCTGAGCCCGACCTACCTCGCGTGGAGCGCCCTGCCCCTCGTGATCTTCGGCATCGGGACCATGGGACTCGCCTTCTATTTCTCGCGCCTGGGAGAAAAATCCCTGCTGGAATCCCGACACGAGATTGCCGGCAACCCGCTCGCCTTTGGCACCGCCTTCCTGTTTGCCTTCCTGTTCGTCCTGATGCTGCTGCTCACCCGTTTCATTGCGCAGGAGTTCGGCAGCAGCGGCGTGAAATGGCTGGCTTTCGGAGTGGGCTTCACGGACATCGACCCCTTCATCATGTCCCTGCTCAAAGGCGACTACCCCACGATCACGGGCGCGCAGCTTTCCGGCGCCCTCTTGGTGGCAGCAGGCAGCAATGACATACTCAAGGGCCTCTACGCCGTGACTTTCGGAAACTGGAAGGCCAACCGCTCGGTCATGGCTGCCCTGTTTGCGCTGGGGTTGCTGACGATGCTCTACGGCATGCTCCAGTTCTAGCCGCCGCCAGTCGGGCGGCGCCCAGCATCCCCGCCTCATCCTGCGCCGTGCTGGCACGCACGTGGATTTTGCCACGCAGCACCGGAATCAACGCGCTGTCCAGCGCAGGGTCGAAAAAAGGTTGCAGCAGAGGCCAAGCGCTGGAAAGCCCCCCGCCCACCACCACATCGGCCACATCCAGGACTTTCATGACATGGGCCAGGGCCTGGGCCAGTGCTTCGGCACTTTGGCGCAAGGCCTCCCGTGCCGGTTCCTCGCCGGCCGCGGCCAGACCTGCAATCTCCTGCGCCGTTGCCACCCGTTGCGCCAAGGCCTGGTAATTGCGCACCAGTCCCGTGGCCGAGGCATATTGCTCGAGGCAACCCTGGTTGCCGCAGCCGCAGGCCCGCCCCCCCGGAGCGACGATGAGATGGCCCAGTTCCAGGGCCATGCCATGCACGCCCCCGTAGGGCTTCCCTTCCAGAACCAGGCCGCCACCCACGCCAGTGCCCAGCCCCACGTACAGGAGCGCACCGGAAGCCGTCGGTTGCCGGCAATACTCCCCGTAGGCCGCCGCCTGGGCATCATTGCCCAGGAACACGGACAGTGGCACGCGGGCTTGCAGCAGCGTGGGCAGGTCCACCTGCGACAATCCCGGCAGGTTCGGAGATGAGATCAATATGCCAGTGGCGGGGTCGATGAACCCGGGAAAGCCGATCCCTGCAGCCGTCACCTGGGGAAAACGGACGCAGGCGTCACGAATGACCGACTCCAGGATGTCCAGTACCTGATGCAAGGCCACGTCGGGTTGCTCCCGGCGGCAAATCCCGGAAAAATCCGCCTGCCGGCGTGAATGCCAGAGAAGTTCGCCATGGGCATCAAAAATGCCTGTCCGCAGGTTGGTGCCCCCTGCATCCAGTCCCAGGCAGGGGACCGGAGTCCTCATGTCCTGGCAGCAAGCCGCACGACCAGGGGCGTCGTGAGCGCCTCTCCGGGCCAGCGCAGGTGAAGGGTGACGGCCTGCATGATTTTTTCAAAACCGGCTTCCGACTGGGAAACACTGAAACAGGGCGCCGCATCCCAATGCCCCGGGAGGTTTGCTGACAGGTGCAGGCGCCCTCCCAGCACCGCATCATTCAGAACAAGCTCGGTGAACGTACCCGAGAGGGGCTGCCCGAACCCGCCCAGGATTTCCCCGCCCTGTTCAAAGCGTCCGGCCGGCCCATCGCAGCTCGGCATGGCCAGGTTCAACTCCACGTGGAGTTCCCCGTCGAGGGCACCGCGTACCGCATACGTCACTACCAGGGTGTCGCGTTCCAGGGCAATGCGCTTGGTCACCTGCCCGTCTTCCGCCGGCAGGAATTGCAGTGATGGGCCTGCGCCGGGACGCCCAGGTGTTGCATATTGCACCAGGGTTCGGGTCTCGCCCCGCACGATCCAGTCCACGAACAGGGTTCGGGGCAAAGTATCCTCCACCATGTCCTCCGGCAGGATCACATGCTTGAAGCTGACCCGTTCGTGGGGATTGGCGATCCCATTCCCTTCATGGGCACTGGCCTGGTTGAGCGCCACCTTGTGATGGTAATGCTCGCGTTGGCGTTTCAGGGTGTCGACGAAATTGTGATGGAGGCGGTAATCGTCCAGCTCGCGCACGTCGCCACGTCCATCACTGCATATCACGGCCTGCAGCAAACCGTTTTGCAGGAAGTATTCCTCGTGACCATCCATGTCCAGATCCGTGGCCTGGAATTCGGGGCGCCGGCTGGCACCGTCAAGCCATCCCTCCAGCCGGATCAGGGCAGAATAAATGGATCTGCGCAGGTGGGGCAGGTACAGGCCCCCGAACAAGCCATGCCAGTAGGCATCATTGGCCTGTCCCTCGTACAGGGCCTGGCGCATGGAAAGCGTCCGGCGCGAATCCGGCAGGGCCGCAAGCCGCGCCGACAACCCCAGCATGCGCTTATGCATCCAGTTGGATTCGGGGTAGCGGGAAAAGAAGTTGCGCCAGATACCCCCGCGCAGGAACGGTTTTTTGGCCTCGTATCCGCCCGCGTGTTTCACTTCCTGCACCAGTTGGGAATAGACGGCAGAAGCCTCGGCAGGTAGGGTCCATTCGTTCATTTCGATGTAGGACGTGGTGGGCAGGTACACGACTCCCCGCGTCGTGCCCTGGGCATGGTAGTCCTCGTAGCGCAGGGGTTGCACCACCTCCGAGTCCAGTACCCGCTGCACGAACTCCTCCAGCCACCCCCGGGTATACACCCATTCGTAGGTTTCTGGCCAGATGCCGAACTTCTCGATGTCATCGAAATAGATGGCCACAGCTTCCTGTCCCTTGGTCGCCAGGTCCTCCAGGAACTGGACGGCTTCGTTCGCCGGGGAGAAGGGCAGGCGATAGCGCAAGGCCTCCGAAATGGGGAAAACATCGAGGCGCCGGCCATCCTCTTCCGTGCTGAAATATCCCGTCAACTCCCCCTCGCCCTTGCCGGCACAAAGGAAATGGTAATCGTCCACGGTGACATAACGGATGTCGCAGGCTGCGAGGGAGGGCACCACGCCGGAATCCCATACCCGCTCGGTGAGCCAGGCCCCCTTGGGGCGCTGCCCGAACACCTGCTCCAGGCGCGCCGACATGAGGTTGACCTGGCCGATGCGATCGCGTACCGGAATGGCCGCCAGGACCGGCTCGGTATATCCCGCGCAGAACAGCTCCACCTGGCCCCGGGACACCATGGTTTTCAGCAGCGCGATGTCGTCGGGGTAATGCTGCAGCAATTCATCCAGGAGCCAGCCGCTCACATGCAGGGAAAACCGGAAGGCAGGATAGCGCTCCAAGAGCTGCAGGAAAGGACGGTAACAACGCTGGTGGGCATCGTCGAGCACATGCCTGAAGTTTCCCACCGGCTGATGGGCATGGACACCAAACAAAAAGGGCACGGTTCTGGTCATGGACAACTCACTCGGCAGCACGCCGCATGGCCCCGCCTGCGTCCGCGGCCTGACTGCCCTGGCTCAGGGGTTGCGCAAGGGCCAGGGGTACTGGCAGTTTCAGTAAATGGTACAGGTTGGTCAGGTTCAAGCGATACAGGCGGTCGAAGGACTGGACACTTTCTGCGGCATTGTAATCGCCAAACCACCAGAACCAGTCCGATCCTTCACAAATGCTGAGCTGGCGCGTGGCCTGGGCATGTTCCACAGCATTGAGGCGGCCCTCCGCCACCACACGGTCATAGCTTTCCTTGGCGCCCACGAGCAGGTCCCAGGCAGCGTTTTTCTCGTCATTGCCGATCCAGGTGCTGAACGTGCCGTACACCCAGCTGCCCGCCACCAGCTCTTCCAGCCGGGCAGGGGGTGCGGCCAATTCCGCCATGGCCTCCGCCTGCCGGGCAAAGGTAGTGGGGACGATGAAGGGATGGTCCTGCAGTGCCTCATAGAATGCGCTCAGGAAATAGTACCCGTTGTAAGGGTAGTACTCCCAGGCATTTTCCCCGTCGAGCACAATGGTGACCACCGGATCGGCATCGGGGCGGGTCGCGGCATGAATGCGTTCCAGCGCCTGGATGAAATCGCTGACGGCATCGCGGCTGTTCCATTTGGAATATTCGAAACCGATCCGATCCGAGAGCATGTCATCGCGGAAAAAGCATAGGATCGACCCCTGCGGCGTGTCGTGGCCGTAAGGCTGGTACAGGAATGCCGAACGCTCGGGAAGCCCCACCGAAGAATGGCTCAGGCTGTTGGCCAGCACATTTTCCCCCGTTGCCGCCCAGGTGCATCCCAGTTCCGCCATCACTGCCAGTGCCGCTGACGAGACACCGCCTTCCGCTGGCCACATGCCGGCAGGACGGTGCCCGAAATGGTGCTGGTGGCTTTCGAATCCGCCAGCCACCTGGGCCCGCGAGCGCTCGAGTCCGCCGGGATAGCCCGCGGACTTGGGTAACGCAATGTCCGGCAGGGCATCGCGCGCCGCAGTGAAATCGAGCAACAGCGGCAGGATCGGATGGTGGTGGGGCGTGGTGGAAAGCTCCACCTGTCCACGCTCCTGCAAGGCCCGATAGCGGGGAATGATGCCCGCCACCAGTTCCCCGACCAGCGTGAACAAGGCCAGGCGGTCCTCATGGGAGAACTGGGCTCCCTGTCGCATCAGGCGCTGGACCAGCACATTCTCACGGCGCACGCTCTCCCCGATCCAGGCCAGGTGGTACCACACCAGCAGATCCGCCAGGTACTGGCCGGATGCGTAGGCCGCCAGGGTGGCGGGGTCTTCCTGCAGGCGGGTGTGGATCTGGTAAAGGCGCAAATAGGGCGGGAACGGCTCAATCATCTTGGAATAGTTGCAGCGGAAACAGGCCGACAACAGTTCGCGGCATTGGGCCTCGGCCAGCCGGTCCAGGTGCTTTTCCCGCAAGAACCCCAGAAGCGGATCGTGCACGTTCCCGCTCCTGAACTGGTGGGCGTAGTCCTCCAGCTGTTCCACCAGCGAAGGCACGAAATTGACGACGCAGGCCATGCCTGGAAACTTTTCCAGGTGCCAGGCCATGTCGGTGTAATCCTTGATGGCGTGCAGGTAAGTCCAGGGCAGCTCGAAACGGCCATCCAGGGCATTGCGGTAGTCCGGCTGATGCATGTGCCAGCACAGCACCAGGCGAAGTTTTCTGGTGTCGGGATTCATTGGGGTGTGGAGATCAGGCGGGGTACCTGCTTTGGTTCAACATGTCCGGGGTGATAAGGGTCACCCCTTTCTCGGAAACATAAAAACGCTCCAGGTCGGCATTGCGGTCAAACCCCACCCGGAGCCCTGCGGGAATGATGCAGCCGCGATCCACGATCACCCGTTTCAGGGCGGCCCCCTCCCCCACGCGCACGTTGGGCAGCAGCACGCTGTCTTCCACCACGCTGCGGGCATTCACGTGCACGTCAAAAAACAGAACGCTGCGCCGTACCACGCCACCGCTGACGATATCCCCCCCCGACACCAGGGAATCGATGGCACAACCGCGCCGGTCATCGTCGTCAAACACGAATTTCGCGGGGGGGAGCTGTTCCTGGTAGGTCCAGATGGGCCAATCCTTGTCGTAGAGGTTGAGGTCGGGGACCACCTTGGTCATTTCCATGTTGGCTTCCCAGTACGCATCGATCGTCCCCACGTCGCGCCAGTAGGGTGTGCGGCTGGCGGAGGCCACGCAGCTTTCCTCGAAACGGTGGGCATAGACACGGTGCCGGGGAACGAGCCACGGGATGATGTCATGGCCGAAGTCGTGTTTCGATTCCGGGTCGGCCGCGTCACGCGCCAGCTGCTCGTAGAGAAACCGCGTGCTGAACACGTAAATGCCCATGCTCACCAGAGATTGCCCCGGTGCACCGGGAATGCTGTCCGGGCTTTCCGGTTTTTCCTCGAAGCCAATGATCCGGCTGTGCGCATCCACCGTCATGACGCCAAAGGCATGGGCTTCGCTGCGGGGAACCGTCAGGCAGGCGATCGTCATGTCGGCCTGGGCCCCCACATGGGCCGCCAGCATGCGCCCGTAATCCATCTTGTAAATGTGATCCCCGGCCAGGATGATCACATGCTCGGGGTTGTGGGAGCGCAGGATGTCTACATTCTGAAACACGGCATCCGCCGTCCCCTTGTACCATTCTTCCTGGATGCGCTGCTGGGCCGGCAACAGCTCCACGAATTCGTTGAATTCGCCGCGCATGAAGCTCCAGCCGTGCTGGATGTGCTGGATCAGGCTGTGGGCCTTGTATTGCGTCACGACGCCGATGCGACGGATACCGGAATTGATACAGTTGGAAAGGGGGAAGTCGATGATGCGGAATTTTCCGCCGAATTGCAGGGCCGGCTTCGCACGCCACTTGGTAAGATCCTGGAGTCGGGTGCCCCGCCCGCCGGCGAGGATCAGTGCAATGGAATTTTTGGTCAGGACACTGATAAATCGATCTGATGCGACATCCCGGGGAAACATTTCGGGCTCCTGAATTGTAATGTGCCACACAGATGAGGCAGAAAATTCTTTTAAGCCATTATAATTGATTTCCCTGAAGAAGCATCCTGCGCGGAACCAAAACACATGAAAAAGAGTTTTACAGACCCATTACAGCAAGCCGTTCTCGAAGCAAGGCTGCATGACCCCTTCAGCTTCCTGGGAATCCACCCCGCCGAAGAAGGCTGGGTAGTGCGCCTGCTGCTACCCCAGGCCAGCCAGGTGGAAATTTTCACCCACCAGTGGGAACCGGTGCCCCAGGTCGACCCGCGTGGGCTCTTCGTCTGGTCCGGCAGCGCTGCGCCCCCGCATCCCACGCGACTGCGCTACCACCAGCATGGGCGCAGGGTAAACACGGTGGACGCCTACCAGTTCCCTCCCCGCATCAGCGACCACGACCTGTACCTGTTCAACGAGGGGCGGCTGCAGCAGAATTACCGCGTGCTGGGCGCCCATCCGCTCCGACACGAGGACGTGCCCGGCGTGCATTTCGCCGTATGGGCCCCCAACGCCGAACGGGTGAGCGTGGTGGCCGACTTCAACCACTGGGACGGACGCCAGCATCCCATGCGCGCCCGCGGCGCGAGCGGGGTATGGGAACTGTTCATCCCCCATGTGTCGCCGGGCGTGCTGTACAAATTTGAAATCCGCAACCGCGCCCACGGCAATCTCCTCGTGAAAACCGACCCCTTCGGATTTGCCTTCGAGCTGCGCCCCGGCACGGCGGCCCGGGTCTGCGCCCCAACGACCTACGCCTGGGGGGACGGTGCCTGGATGCAGGCGCGCGAACGCGCCGACTGGCTGCATGCCCCCCTGAACATTTACGAAATGCATCTGGGTTCCTGGAAGCCGTCCGGTGATGGGCGCTTTGCCAACTATCGGGACATGGTGCACGCACTGGTGCCCTACCTTCTCGACATGGGGTTCACCCACGTGGAGCTGATGCCCATCAGCGAGCATCCCCTCGATGAATCCTGGGGCTACCAGACCACAGGCTACTTCGGGGTCACGAGCCGCTACGGCACGCCCGACGACTTCCGCTATTTCGTGGACCAGTGCCACCAGGCCGGCATCGGCGTCATCCTGGACTGGGTTCCCGCCCATTTCCCCCGGGACGATTTCGCTCTGGCGCGCTTCGATGGCAGCGCCCTGTACGAACACGAGGACCCGCGCCTGGGGGAACACCAGGACTGGGGTACCTACATCTTCAATTATGGGCGCAGCGAAATCCGGGGGTTCCTCCTTGGCAACGCCCACTACTGGTTGTCGGAATTCCACCTGGACGGGTTGCGCGTGGATGCCGTGGCCTCCATGCTCTACCTCGACTATTCGCGCAAGGCCGGAGAATGGCTGCCCAACGCCTACGGCGGGCGGGAAAACCTGGACGCCATGACATTCCTGCGGGACGTGAACGTGATGGTGCACGAACAGTTTCCGGGAGCGCTCACCATTGCCGAAGAATCCACTTCCTGGCCCATGGTATCCCGGCCCGTGTACCTGGGCGGGCTCGGCTTTTCCATGAAATGGAACATGGGCTGGATGAACGATACCCTGCACTATTTTTCCCGTGATCCGGTGCATCGCCGCCACCATCATCAGGACCTCACCTTTGGCCAGCTGTACGCCTACACGGAAAACTTCCTCCTTCCCTTCTCCCACGACGAGGTGGTACACGGCAAGAAATCCCTCCTCGACAAGATGCCGGGCGATACCTGGCAACGCTTTGCCAACCTGCGCCTGCTGCTGTGCTACCAGATGACCTCGCCGG
>JAKBAT010000059.1 GCA_021808815.1 Pseudomonadota bacterium | reverse complement strand
CGATCTCCTTGGGGCTTCCCAGCGTCATCCTGAACTGGGTGCGGCTCAAGGTGTCCTCGATGGTCAGATCCTGTACCGGCTGGAGGTACGCACGAATGCCTTCCATGCCTTGCAGGGTGTTGCGCAGGCGGGACATTACCTGCCCGATTTCCCCATCAGGCCCGCGCGCGTTCAGGGGTTTGAGGTTGACGAGCAGGCGGCCACTGTTCATCGTGGTGTTGATGCCGTCCACACCGATGAAGGAAGACAGGCTTTCCACTGCCGGATCCTTCAGGAAGATCCGGGCCACAGCCTGCTGGCGCTCGGCCATGCCCTGGAAGGAAATGGTTTGTGGCGCATCGGTGATCACCTGCAGGATGCCGGTATCCTGCACGGGGAAAAACCCCTTGGGAATGTACAGATAGACCACGACGGTGAGCACGAAAGTGCCCAGGGAGACCCACAGGGTAGCTGCCTGATGGTCCAGGACCCGGTCAAGTGCCCGGCCGTAGGCGGCGATCAAGCGGTCAAACCATGCCTTCGTGCGCGCTTTCAGGCCATGCGGCGGACTCGCCTCTTCGGGTTCGTGGCGCAGGATCCGGGCACACATCATGGGTGTAAGGGTGAGGGAAACCGCGGCGGAGATGAGGATGGCCACCGACAGGGTGATGGCAAATTCCCGGAACAGACGCCCGATCACGTCCGACATGAACAGCAGGGGAATCAACACCGCGATCAGGGAAAACGTGAGGGAAATGATGGTGAATCCGATCTGCCGTGCCCCCTTGATGGCTGCCTGGAAAGGGGTTTCCCCCTGCTCCAGGAAGCGCGTGATGTTTTCAATCATGACGATGGCATCATCCACCACGAATCCGGTGGCGATGGTGAGCGCCATCAGCGTGAGATTGTTGATGCTGAAGTTTTCGAGGTACATGAATGCCAGCGTACCCACCAGGGAGACGGGTACGGCCACGCTCGGAATGATGGTGGCCGGCAGGCTGCGCAGGAAAATAAAAATCACCATCACCACCAGGGCAATGGCGAGCAGAAGCTCGAACTGGATTTCCTCCACCGAGGCCCGTATGGTGGTGGTGCGGTCCGTCAGCAAGGAAATGGCCACCGACTGCGGCAGGGATTGCTGCAGCTGGGGCAGCAGTTTTTTCACGCGGTCGGACACTTCAATCACATTGGCGCCCGGCTGCCGCTGGATATTGACGATGATGGCAGGGGTATTATTGCGCCAGGCGGCAAGATGGGCATCCTCGGCGCCTTCGGTGACCAGCGCCACGTCGCCCAGCCTCACGGGTGCCCCGTTGATATAGGTCACGATGATCTGGCGGTAATCCTCTGCCGTTTTCAACTGGTCGCTGGCGTCCACTACCGCGGCCCGTTCGGGACCGTCGAAACTGCCCTTGGGCATGTTGACATTGTTGTTCACGATGGCAGTGCGGATGTCTTCGAAGCCCAGCTGGCGGTACGCCAGGGCCCCTGGGTCGAGCTGGACCCGTATGGCTGGCCGCAGCCCGCCACCCATGCTGACCATGCCGACGCCGGGCAGCTGTGAAATCTTTTGCACCAGGCGGGTTTCCACCCAGTCCTGCAGGCGTGGCAGCGTCATTGCAGGCGACGTGACCGCGAGGGTCAGGATGGGTGCGTCCGCAGGGTTGACCTTGTTGTAGAGGGGGGGCATCGGCAGGTCCGTGGGCAGGAACGTTCCCGCCGCGTTGATGGCTTCCTGGACCTGCTGTTCCGCCACATCGAGGGACATGCTGAGGGCGAACTGGAGAGTGATGACCGAGGCGCCGCCGGAGCTGGTGGAGCCCATCTGGTTGAGCCCCGGCATTTGCCCGAACTGGCGCTCCAGGGGTGCGGTGATCGCCGAGGCCATGACTTCGGGGCCTGCACCGGGGTAGAGGGTGGTGACTTCGATGGTGGGATAATCCACTTCCGGCAGGGCGGAAAGAGGCAGGAAGCGCCAGGAAATGAAGCCCGCCAGCAGCACGGCGACCATGAGGAGCGAGGTCGCCACCGGACGTTCGATGAATAATCTTGAAATGTTCAAGGCGTGGTCTGGGCTTTTCCGTGGCCAGATATTTCGACGGTCACGCCTTCTCGCAAGCGGTCGACACCATCCGTGACAACGTGCTCACCTGGGGCGATGCCTTCGGTAACCGCCACCTGCTCCCCGTCCGACGGGCCAAGCTTGAGTCTGTGCACGGACACCACATGCTGGTCATTGACCACGTAGGCATAAGGACCGCCAGATCCCTGTTGTACTCCGGACACGGGGATGACCACGACGTTCCGGAGGATGTCCACCAAAAGGCGGGCATTCACGAACTGGTTGGGGAAAAGGCTGTAGTCCGCATTCTTGAACTCGGAACGAAGCTTAACCATGCCGGTGGTGACGTCCACCTCGTTGTCCACGGTGAGCAACCGGCCTTCCGCCAGGCGTGTCTTGTTGGCACGGTCCCAGGCTTCCACGCGCATCGGTTCGCGCTGTTTCATGCCGTTGAGGATGGCCGGCAGCGCATCCTGCGGCAGGGGAAAAATCACGGTGATGGGCGAGAGCTGGGTGAGCGTCACAAGGCCCGTGGTGTCCGTGGTGTGGACGATGTTGCCCGGATCCACCAGGCGCAAGCCGAGCCGCCCGGAAAAGGGGGCCGTGATACGCGAATAGACGAGCTGCAGTTTGGCATTGTCCACCTGGGCCTGATCGGAAACAATGGACGCTTCGTACTGCGCTACCAAGGCCACCTGGGTATCGTATTGTTGCCGGGGAACGGAGCCGTTCACCACCAGGATCTTGTAGCGCGCCAGATCCAGATTTGCGTTGTCGAGGAGGGCACGGTCATGGGCAAGCTGTCCCAACGCCTGGTCGAGCTGCACCTGGAACGGTCTGGGGTCGATTTCAACCAGAAGTTCGCCCGCCTTGACGATCTGCCCTTCCTTGAAATGGACCTGCATCAGTTCGCCGTCCACCATGGAATGCAGGGAAACGGTGTAGACCGGCGTGACGGTTCCCAGGCCGGTCAACCAGACCTGGAAATCCTCCTTGCGGGCCACCGCCACGCTGACCGGGGCAAGGGGCGCTTTGCGGGCACCTTCCGGGGAGCCATGCGCGGCGTTGCCGTGCAACTTGTGATATGCGAAGGCGACGATGATGGCCAAGAGGACCAGCAGGGCGCCCACCAGGCGGCCCCGGGGCGTACGCAACCAGGCGACGATGCGCGCTTTCACGGATGAATGTCCGGCCGCGTGAATCGGAAATCGGTTGCCAGCGGGGGGGCTGGCTGCTGGAAGGCCACTGGACCGTCGGGTTCCGCGTGAATGAACTGGCGGGCGTAGGCATTTCCTGCCTGAGACAGGGCCACCGGATCCCCGTGGCTGACCACCACCCCCTCCGACAGCAGGAAAATGTCGTCCACGACCTTCAGGGATTCGCTGACATCATAGGTCACGACAATCGAAGTGGTGCCGATGGAGTCGTTCAGATCCCGGATCAATTTGGCCACGGCATGCAACGAAATGGGGTCAAGTCCGGCGAAGGGTTCGTCGTAAACGGCCAGGGCAGGGTCCATGGCAATGGCACGAGCCAGGCAGACCCGCCGGTTCATGCCTCCGGACAATTCCGTCGGGAACAGGTCACGGGCTCCCCGCAGTCCGACAGCCTCGAGCTTCATCAGGACCAGGTCACGAATCAGGCGTTCGGGCAGTCGTGTGTGTTCGCGCATGGGAAATGCCACGTTGTCAAACACCGAAAGGTCGCTGAACAGCCCGCCCTGTTGAAACATCATTCCGATGTCGCGGCGCATCCGGTAGAGTTGACCGGTGTTCATTTCATGGACGACCTGCCCACGGTAACGGACCGCACCGCGTTCCGGGCGCAGCTGACCGCCGATCAGTTTGAGGAGCGTGGTCTTGCCACACCCGCTCGTGCCGAGAATGGCCGTTACCTTGCCCTCAGGCAATACCAGGCTCACGCCATTCAACACACGACGTGACCCATAACTAAAATGAAGATCATCCAGCTCAACCAGGGGCGTGCTCATAGATTTCCGGATCAGAGAGAAGTGGCAGCCTGCAATCCTAACGGTGCCAAAAAACCAAGGCAAGAGAATCCGTTCAAGCCACGCAAACTTTCTCGTGGCAGTATCCACAGTATCCCCGTTAATCGCCGTAAGCCGTCGTAAACCTTTGTAAGGGCGGGGAATGCCCCTGCCAGGCACGGCGCCCGGAAACCTTGCCAATAATCAGGCCCTTGGCAGCCGACAGGCGAACCCGTAGAATCGAAAGCTTGGTCTGTGCTCATTTTTTTTCGAACCATTTTGAGTAAGGTAAATGGGGACTTCTGCCGTCCAAGCGACATTGCCTGAAGGGGGAACCGCGTCCGTGGCGTTTTCCGGATACCAGCTGGAGCTGCTCCAGATGGTATCGCTCGCGTATTTGCCTGTCACGAAAAACCAGTTGCTGCAGTGCCTGGAGATGGCCCAATCGGTTGATGCCGAAGGACAGCCCTGGACACTGACCACCCTCGCAACTGCCACGGAAGCCCTGGTGGCACAAGGCGCCCTCTCCCTGCAAGGGTCCCGCCTCAGCTGCAATCCGCTGCTGGCGGAGCAGGTGGCGCGTTTGCTGACGGGTTCGGTGCGTTGCGACGCCATGGTGGAGGCCATCCGCATCGTTTTCAAGATTGCCGATTACCGCTATGGCTATTTTGTGCGCCAGTTTGTGGAGGGCGTCCGTGATTTGAGGCTTGCACTCTATGCACGGCGGTTCGAGGATTTCACAAAACTGGCCCAAACCATCCAGAGCTATTTTTCTGCGGAATGGCGGAGCAAGAACCCTTACGTTTCCATTTTCGACAATCCGTTCCAACCGGAACAGTTCGACACCCTCCCGTCGGAAATCAGCCTGCCCGTGGCCGCCACATTGCTGGCCGTACGCTTGAGCCGCCTGGATTCCTGCGCGGCCCCCCTGTCCTGGTTGCGCGACCGGGCCAAAACGGCCCGTGACGAGCAAAAAAACTGGTTTGCCACGGTGTTGTGTGAGCCCATGGTGTTACGCGGCCACATCGATGATGCCATCCAGCTTGCGCGCGGAAAGTCGGGAAATGCTGCAACCCCGTTGGTGGGCCTTGCCCTGGTGCTGCGGGGGCAGATGGAAGAGGGCCTTAAGATTTTTGAAACGGTCCTCAAGGAAGGCAAAAAGGTACAGGACCTGCGCAAGGCGGGCATGGCTGGTCTGAGTGGGGCCGCCTATGTGATCGCCCTCATCGCCAATGGAGATCCCAAGAGCCTGGAAAAGGCTTCCGCGCATATCGCGGCGGCCATGAAGGGGGGGTCCTCCATGCTTTCCGTGTTTGCCTGCCTGGGCCATGTGGCCCGCGCCACGCAATCCGTGGACATATTGCCGGCCGAAGAACGATCCGAACCCGTGGAGCGGGACCCTTTCGGCGCACTGTTTCGTGCACTGGCCAACTGGTGGATCGACGGGGCAGGCGAACGGATTGACCGGGAACGGTTACGGGATCTGGCTGCCAAGGCGGAATCACAAGGGTATCGATGGGTTGCGGCAGAAGCCAACGAATTGCTGGGGCGCATGGACAATCCGAGCGCCAGCCGCCGCGCCGAGGCATTGCATTACGAACTGGGCACCCAGTCGCTGGCTGGGGTCATTCGCCGGCAACCGCTGTGGGAACGTGCCCTTGGTGCCCTTGACCGGCTGGGCAACGAGTTTTCCAGCACCACGCCGCCTCCCAAGCACATCCGTTTCGCCTGGTACCTGACTTATACGTCCGAAACCGGTCAATGCCTGCTGGAAGGGAGGGAACAGCGTCGAACGCCTGGCAACCCCTGGGGACAGGGAAAAACCGTCACCGTCAATCGCATGTTGACGGCGCAACAGGATCTGGAAGGGCTCACCGAACAGGATCGTGCCACCATTGCGGTGATCCGTCAGGCCGATCTTGCCAAAAAGAGCAGCGAAAAACGTGTGGATTGCCTCGCCGCCCTTTCGCCGCTGGTCAATCACCCGCTGCTGTTCTGGTCTCAGGAGCCCGAACAACCCCTTCAGCTTGTCCGGGGGGAACCGGAAATCGTGATATCCCGGGAACGCCACCAGCTGCGCCTGGCCCTGCACCCGGATTTTGCCGAAGGTTCACGCTTCCACCTCGAACGCGAGCAACGCCATCGGCTTCGCCTCTTCGAACTGACCGCCGATCAGGAACGTGCCTTGAAGCTGCTGGGGCAGGAAGGCCTGCTGTTGCCAAAAAACGCCGAAGAGCGCCTGAAAAAAACCATTCAGGCCCTTTCGCTGCGTTTTCGCATCCGCTCCGACATCGGAGACGGCAATGTGGAAGTCTCTCCTGCCGATTCCCAGATTTACGCACTGCTCTCACCATCCCCCACCGGGCTGCAACTGGAACTGGTGGTCTATCCCGAGGGAGATCGCGGGCAGCCGTTTACCCCTGGTGCCGGACCGGAGTGTGTGGGCTTTTCTGCGGGTGATGAACCGGTTCAGCATGCGTTCCTGCGCGCACTGCGCCAGGAACGCAGCGCAGCAGACACCGTTTTCGCTGCCTGTCGCCAGTGGCTCAAGCCTTCTGAATATCCCTACTATGGGCATAGCCTGAATCCGGCCACCGCCTGTGAATTATTGCTGGTGTTGCGTGCGCGGGAGGATGTGAAGCTGCGCTGGCCTGAAGGCGAAACCCTGAAGATTCGCGGGGAAGTGGATGCGAGCCAGCTCACCCTCCAGGTGTCTTCCCAGGGAGACTGGCTGGGCGTCACGGGAAGCGTTGCGGTGGATGAGGAAACGGTGGTGGAGCTCAAGGCCCTGTTGGAAGCAGCCTCCACTCCGGGTACCCGCTTCGTGGCCCTGAAGGACGGGCAGTACCTGGCGTTGAGCGAACAGTTGCTCAAACGCGTGAGGGAACTGGGTGGGTTGTCCGAGCAACACGCCGACCTCCTGCGCATTCATGCCCTTGCGGCAGCCCAGCTATCCCACGTGGTGGATCAAAACGTGGAAACCCACAGCGACCCGGGATGGCGCGAGCTTCTGGAACGTCGTGATGCCTTGTCCGCGTGGCAACCTGAGTTGCCACAGGGATTGCATGCCGAACTGCGCGATTACCAGCTCCAGGGCTTCGAATGGCTGGTACGGCATGCCAGTGCCGGAGCCGGAGCCTGCCTAGCCGATGACATGGGGCTGGGCAAGACCCTGCAGACCCTGGCGCTGTTGCTATACCGGGCCAACCTTGGGCCGGCCCTGGTGGTGGCACCCACTTCCGTTTGCGGCAACTGGGATAACGAGACGCAGCGTTTTGCGCCTTCGCTGCGCATTCGCTGGCTCAGCAATGGCACACGTGAGCGGATCTTTGCCGAGGCGGCACCTGGCGACCTGGTGATCATGAGTTATACGCTGTTCCAGCAGGAGACCGAAGCCCTGGCCGGCATCGACTGGGCAACCGTGGTGCTGGACGAGGCCCAGGCCATCAAGAATGCCGGCACCAAGCGTTCCCAGGCAGCCATGAAATTGAATGCGCGCTTCCGGATGATTACCACGGGGACTCCCATCGAAAACCATCTGGGGGAATTGTGGAACCTGTTCCGTTTCATCAATCCGGGATTGCTGGGCTCGCTGGATTCCTTCACGGAACGGTTCGCTGCCCCCATCGAAAAAAACAATGATGCCGAGGCACGTGAACGGTTACGACGGCTGATCCAGCCCTTCGTGCTGCGCCGGACCAAATCCCAGGTGCTGACCGAATTGCCCCAGCGCACCGAAGTCACACTGACCCTGGATCTGAGTTCCGATGAGCGTGCCATGTACGAAGCCGTTCGCCAGGAAGCGCTGAAGAGCGTGACCGTGGAAGGGGAGGACCAACCCAACCGGATTCGCGTTCTGGCTGGCATCATGAAACTGCGCCGGGCCTGCTGCCATGGCTCGCTGATCCTCCCCGACCGGGAGTGGGCATCCGGAAAAATCACTGCGCTCATGGAAATCGTGGAAGAGTTGCTGGAAAGCGACCATCGGGCCCTGGTATTCAGCCAGTTCGTGGATTACCTGGAAATCATCCGGGAAGCCCTCAATGAACGCAACGTTCCCTATCAGTACCTGGACGGCTCAACCCCATCTGCGGAGCGGACCCGTCGGGTCAAGGCATTCCAGGAAGGGGAGGGGGACGTGTTCCTCATCAGCCTGAAGGCAGGGGGTGTGGGACTCAACCTGACAGCAGCTGATTACGTCGTTCACATGGACCCTTGGTGGAATCCCGCCGTGGAAGACCAGGCCTCCGACCGTGCCCACCGCATCGGCCAGACACGCCCCGTGACCGTCTACCGACTGATTTCCCGCGACACGATCGAAGAAAAGATCGTGGCCCTGCACGAGCGCAAACGCCACTTGGCGGACAGCCTGCTGGAAGGGGCGGGGGATGTCAGTTCCATTTCCACGGAAGAACTGATCAGCCTGCTGCAGGAAGCTGCTCCCACCGCAGCACCCCCGGCCCCGACCCGCAATACGAGCTAGGCATGCAGGGGCTTGTAGCGCAGGCGCTTGGGCCGCGCACCTTCCTCCCCCAGTCGCTTGCGCTTGTCCGCCTCGTATTCCTGGTAGTTCCCGGCAAAGAACACGACCTGCGAATCCCCCTCGAATGCCAGGATGTGGGTCGCGATCCGGTCCAGGAACCAGCGGTCGTGGGAAATCACCATGACGCATCCGGCAAACTCCAGCAAGGCATCTTCCAGCGCACGCAAGGTTTCCACATCAAGGTCGTTGGAAGGTTCGTCGAGGAGGAGGACATTGCCCCCCTGGATCAGGGTGCTGGCCAGGTGTAGCCGCCCCCGTTCGCCCCCCGAGAGATTTCCCACAACTTTCTGCTGGTCGGCGCCCTTGAAGTTGAAGCGTCCGATATAGGCACGCGAAGGTGTTTCGAACTTGCCCACGGTCAAAAGATCGGCGCCGCCAGAAATGGCTTCCCATACGGTTTTCCGGTTATCCAGGGCATCGCGGGACTGGTCCACGTTGGAAAGATGGACCGAGGGACCGATGCGGATGGTTCCCGCATCGGGTTTGTCCTGGCCGGTGATCATGCGAAACAGGGTGGATTTCCCGGCCCCGTTGGGGCCGATGATGCCCACAATGGCACCAGGGGGAATGGAAAAACTGGCGCGGTCCAACAGCAGGCGTTCGCCGAAACCCTTACTGACTTCGGAGAACTCGATCACCTGGTCACCCAGGCGTTCGGCCACCGGAATGAAAATTTCCTGTGTCTCGTTGCGTTTCTGGTATTCCTGTGAACTTAGTTCATCAAACCGCGACAACCGCGCCTTGGACTTTGCCTGGCGTCCCTTGGGGTTCTGCCGTACCCACTCCAGTTCCTTCTGGATGGCCTTTTGGCGGGCCGACTCCTGGGATTCTTCCTGCTTGAGGCGCGTTTCCTTCTGGGCGAGCCAGGAACTGTAGTTACCCTTCCAGGGAATGCCCTGTCCACGGTCAAGCTCCAGAATCCATTCCGCAGCGTTGTCCAAAAAATACCGGTCATGGGTGACGGCCACCACAGTTCCGGGAAACCGTTGCAGGAACTGCTCCAGCCAGTCCACGCTTTCCGCATCCAGGTGGTTGGTGGGTTCGTCCAGCAGCAACATGTCGGGCTTGGAGATCAGGAGGCGGCACAAGGCGACGCGCCGCTTTTCACCCCCCGAAAGCTGGGCGATCTTCGCATCCCAGGGGGGGAGGCGGAGGGCATCGGCCGCAATTTCCATCTGCAATTCGGTACTATGGCCATCCGCAGCGTTCAGGATGGCTTCCAGGCGTGCCTGCTCGGTGGCCAGGGCGTCAAAATCGGCCTCGGGTTCCGCATAGGCGGCATACACGGCTTCCAGCGCCTTGCGTGCCTCCAGGATATTCCCGAGCCCCTGTTCCACGGCTTCGCGTACCGTGATGCCGGGGTCGATTTGCGGCTCCTGGGCCAGATAGCCGATGGACATGCCGGGCATGGGTACCGCTTCCCCTTCATATTCCGTGTCGACGCCTGCCATGATGCGAAGCAGGGTGGATTTTCCAGACCCGTTGAGTCCCAACACGCCGATTTTGGCACCGGGGAAAAAGCTGAGGGAGATGTCCTTCAGGATTTGTCTTTTCGGCGGAACAATCTTGCCCAGGCGGTTCATGGTGAAAACGTATTGCGCCATAACGAATGCATCCGAAATATTGAAAGCAGCGAGGAGGGTACCACAGTGAAGCCGGCGTCACGCCAGAGTGGGGGTTTTTGCAGATGATTTGCAGAGATTTACAGAAGTGATCTCCACGGGAACCCTCGGGCTGCGGTATGCTCCAATTCAACACAGACACTGGAGGCGTTTCCGCCAATATCCGGAACATGTTGGCCGCTTGATTTTAATAAAATGTTTTATTACAATTTGTTATGAGATTATTTTGGAGAACCACATGAAAATTAAATCTGTCGCTGCAGTGGCCATGATCGTCGCAGGTTCGTGGGGTCTGGCGGGATGTACCACGCCGGGCGTGGGCGGTTCCGACTACACCTACAGCCAGGTCCGTGGCGAACAGTCCGTGCGCATCGGGACCGTGGAAAGCATTCGCCGTGTGAAGATTGAGGACAGCGATCCCGGCATCCTGGGTGCCCTGGGGGGCGCTGTCGCAGGCGCTGCGTTGGGCCATACCATGGGGCAAGGCAACGGCAATGCGGCGGCAACCATCCTGGGAACCCTGGCGGGCGGTGCTGCAGGAGAAGCGGCACAAGGGTCGCTTTCCACTCACGAGGGCGTCGAGGTCACGATCCGCCTGGATAGCGGTTACGTCATTGCCGTGACCCAAGGGCTGGATGAGGAATTCAAGGTGGGTGAACGTGTCCAGGTTCTGGGAGGGGCTGGGGCCACCCGGGTGACAGCCCTGGATCCGTCATCGAACCTCAACTATGCCCGGCCGGCGGCCCCGCCTGCCATGGCAATGCCCCCGCGCAATGCGCCTCCGCCTGGGGCAGCGACAGCAGGGCCACCTCCAGCGCCCAGTGGCCCACCGCCCGGTAATGCAGCACCGCCAGCAGCCGGACAGATCATGTTCTACTGCCCGGATAGCAATGCTTATTATCCTGCCGTTCCGAACTGCAATTCGGCCTGGATGCGCGTCGTCAAATAGGAAGGTGACAGGGGCCCTGCATTGCAGGGCTTTTGTTTGTCCGGCTATTTAACATAATACAAATTATACGCAATTACATGCCAGCAGAATCCTGCTAAGATGGCACCGCCCGCATAACCTGACTGGACGACCCCCTTCT
>JAKBAT010000001.1 GCA_021808815.1 Pseudomonadota bacterium | reverse complement strand
AATGCGCGCCATGAGCGCCGTGTCCCAGCCCGGGCAGCACACCATGTCATCATTGAGGTAGACCACATAGGGAAAGGTGGACAGGGGAACGGCCTGGTTGAGTGCGTGGCAAATGCCGATGTTTTCCGCGGAATGCGTGTGCCGTATTCCCTGGGCACGTACCCATTCCAGCGTGCCATCGCTGCCATCATTGACGTGCAGGACCACCTCGAAGGGGAGAGCCGTGAACCTTTCCAGGCTGCGAAGGCAGAGTTGCAGCAGCGCAAGGTTGTTCCAGGTCGGGATGACAACTGAAAACACGTGCAATGCCCGCCGAGTTTCTAAATATCCAGATTAGTGACACCCAGCGCATTGGTTTCAATGAACTGTCGGCGCGGCTCGACTTCATCGCCCATCAATGTCGTGAAGATCTCGTCAGAGCGGATGGCGTCTTCGATCTGAACTTTCAAAAGACGTCGCGATGCCGGATTCATGGTGGTCTCCCACAATTGCTCAGGATTCATTTCACCCAACCCCTTGTAACGCTGTATCCCCAGGTTTTTCCTGACTTCTTCCATGAGCCATTGCAATGCTTCCTGGAATGTGGAGATGGCCATGGTGCGCTCTCCCCGAATCACCCAGGCGTTTTGCCCGATCAATCCTTCCAGCATGCGCGCGGTTTTCCTGATCTGCTCGTAATCCCCCGTTGCAAGAAAGTCCCCATCCAGCGTGCTTGCATAGGCATTGCCGTGTGACATCCGATGAATGAGCAGCTTATAGCCCCCACGCCGTTCGTCGGGTTGTGCGACGATTTTCACCTGTGCCGGGTCAAACTGTTCCTGCAGCCGGCCCACAGCCGCTTCCGCAGATTCTCTGCTTTCAAGATCCTCGATGGGGCAGTGCAGGAGTGCACGCAGCACCAGGGGTTCGATCACGCGACCCACCCGCTGGATGACAGCTTCAGCCAACAGATATTCGCGCGCCAGGCTTTCCAGTGCGGGGCCACTGACGGTGGTGTCTGCCGATTTGAGGGAGGCGCCGGCCAGCGCCTGGGAAAGCAGGTACTGGTCCAACTCAAAGTCATCCTTGAGGTACTGTTCGCTTTTGCCGTGCTTCACCTTGTAGAGCGGGGGCTGCGCAATGTAAATGTGTCCGCGTTCCACCAGCTCCTGCATCTGCCGGTAGAAAAACGTCAGCAACAGGGTACGAATGTGCGAGCCATCCACATCGGCATCCGTCATGATAATGATGCGGTGATAGCGCAGCTTTTCGGGTGAATATTCATCCTTGCCGATCCCGGTGCCCAAGGCTGTGATCAGGGTTGCGATCTCCTGGGAGGACACCAGTTTGTCAAAACGCGCCCGTTCCACATTCAGGATTTTTCCCTTGAGCGGCAATACCGCCTGAAACTTGCGATCGCGCCCCTGTTTGGCAGAGCCTCCTGCCGAGTCCCCCTCCACGAGATAGAGTTCGCACAGGGCAGGGTCCTTTTCCTGGCAATCGGCCAGCTTTCCCGGGAGGCCCAGGCCATCCAGCGCACCCTTGCGACGGGTCATTTCACGGGCCTTCCTGGCCGCTTCGCGTGCCCGCGCCGCATCGATGATCTTTCCAACGATGATTTTCGCCTCGTTGGGCTTTTCCAGGAGAAACTCCGCAAGTTTTTCAGCCACGACTTCGTCCACCACGGGACGCACTTCCGAGGACACCAGCTTTTCCTTCGTCTGGGAAGAAAACTTGGGGTCAGGAACCTTCACGGAAAGAACGCACATCAAGCCTTCGCGCATGTCATCGCCCGTGGTTTCCACCTTGGCTTTCTTGGCCAGCTCGTTTTCCTCGAGATACTGGTTGAGGGTGCGCGTCATTGCGCCACGCAAGGCGGTCAGATGTGCACCGCCATCCCGCTGTGGAATGTTGTTGGTGAAGCACAGCACCGATTCCTGATAGGAATCGTTCCATTGCATGGCCACTTCCACCCCAATGCCGGCATGTTCGCCCACCGCATGAAATATGGTGGGATGCAATACCGATTTGTTGCGATTGAGATATTCGACGAACCCGCGTACTCCGCCCGCAAAGGAAAAGTTTTCCTCGGTCCCGGAACGCTGATCCGTCAGAACGATGTTGACACCGTTATTGAGGAACGACAGCTCGCGCAACCGTTTTGCCAGAATATCGTAGTGATATTCAATGGTTCCAAACGTCTCGACACTGGGCATGAAATGCACTTCGGTGCCGCGTCGTGTCGTCTCCCCCGTCTCTGCCAACGGGGCCACCGGGTCGCCGCCGCGGAACTCCATCTGGTGTGTCCGGCCTTCGCGTCGGATGGTCAGCTTAAGCCAGGAGGACAGTGCGTTGACCACGGAAACCCCCACCCCATGCAACCCCCCCGAGATCTTGTAGCTGTTGCTATCAAACTTCCCGCCCGCGTGCAGGACCGTCATGATCACTTCTGCGGCCGAACGCCCCTCTTCGGGATGGATATCGGTGGGAATGCCACGGCCATTGTCGGTCACCGTGATGGAGTTATCGAGGTGGATGATGACGTTGATCTCGTCGCAATACCCTGCCAAAGCCTCGTCAATGGCATTGTCCACAACCTCAAATACCATGTGATGCAGGCCGGTGCCATCATTCGTATCCCCGATATACATGCCAGGGCGTTTGCGGACCGCCTCCAGTCCCTTAAGTACCTTGATGTTTTCAGAAGTGTAGCTGCTGTCAGAGTTCGTGCTGATGTGTTCCACGCGGGTTGTTTCCAGAGGGTTGTTGTTTGTCAGGGGTTGTCTTGCTCAAATGCGCATCGGCATGACGACGTACTTGAAGTGGTCCTCGGCACCTGGAACCGTGATCAGAACACTGCTGTTGGCATCACCGAACGAGCATATGACGGATTCGGATGTGAGGTGGTTCAGAACGTCCAGCAGGTAAGTGATGTTAAAGCCAATGTCGATGGCTTCCTGGGTATAGGACACATCCAGTTCTTCCTGGGCCTCTTCCTGCTCGTTGTTGGTACATACCACCGCCAGACTGTTCTTGGAAAGCAGGAGCCGGACGCCGCGGATCTTGTCGTTGGAAAGAATCGATGCACGCTGCAGGGCCTGCAGCAAATCAAGCCGCTGCAAGGTCAGATGCCTGGTATAGGCAGTCGGAATGACGCGGGCATAGTCAGGGAATTTTCCATCGATAACCTTGGAGAGCACATCCACTTTACCCAGCCCGAATTCTGCCTGGTTGGCACGCAGGGTCACCGTCACAGGCTCATCCGAGGGTGCCAGCAGCTTGATCAGCTCCGATACGGTCTTGCGGGGCAAAATGACTTCCGCCTTGCCATAATCCTGGGAAAGCTGTTCGGTCGCGTAGCTCAGGCGGTGGCCATCGGTCGCAACCAGCGTCAATTCGTTGCCGTTGACCTTGAACAGGGTTCCGTTCAGGTAATAGCGCACGTCCTGCTGGGCCATGGCGTATTGCACGCGCTCCAGCAACGCCTTGAGGACTTTCTGGGCAACCGTCAAAACGATTCCCGTGTCTTCCGTCACGGCAATCGTGGGAAAATCCTGCCCCCCCAGAGTTTGCAAACTGAACCGGCTTTTCCCGGCCCTGACAGTCAACCGGTTTTCCTTGGATTCCAGCACAACACCGGATTCAGTGGGCAAACTGCGCAGGATGTCGTACAGCTTGCGTGCCGAAAGGGTGAGGGATTGCCCGGGAACCTTGTTTTCCAGCAACGCCCGGGTTTTGATCTGGACTTCCAGATCGGTGGCGGTCATGGAGACTTCATGTTCCGAAGACTGTATCAGGACGTTGGAAAGAATGGGCAACGTATGACGCCGCTCGACAATGCCAATGACGGACTGGAGTGGCTCCAGCAATTGTTCGCGCCGGGTACTAAGAATGGTCATGGAATATACCTGATAATAGATAGATAAGAGTCTGCGCTGTTCGGTGGATTCTCATTAAATTTATTTATGAAACATAATGTTGCTTCTATCGTAACACGTTGGATAAGTCCAAGATTATAACGGGATGAAATGTGGATAACTTTGAAATTTGACGAATCCTTTGTTTTATCCACAATGCTTCCCTAGGGTTTTACAGTACTTATCTACAACCTTGTCAACCGTTGAGTATTTGCTGCAATGCGTGGAAGTCGCGCTGAATGGTGGTATCCGTTTCGCACAATTCCTGCATTTTTCTGCAGGCATGGAGGACGGTCGTGTGGTCTCGTCCCCCAAAAGCCTCTCCGATATCCGGCAGGCTCAGGTTGGTAATGTCCTTGGCCAGTGCCATGGCCATTTGACGCGGTCGGGCCAGTACCCGGGTGCGCTTTTTCGAGAACATGTCGCCTACCTTGATCTTGTAGTAGTCGGCAACGGTTTTCTGGATGTTTTCGATGGAAATCTGCCGGTGCTGGAGGGCCAGCAAGTCCTTGAGGGCTTCGCGTGTGGATGGCAGGCTAATGGCATCTCCCTTGAAACGTGCGTAGGCCTGAACGCGCTTGAGGGCACCTTCCAGCTCGCGCACATTGGAGCGGATGTGCTTTGCAATGAAAAAAGCCACATCCTCATCCAGCGCTAACCCTTCCAGCCGTGCCTTGTTGATGAGAATGGCCACGCGCATTTCAAGCTCCGGAGGTTCGATGGCCACCGTGAGCCCCCATCCAAAACGGGAGATCAGCCGCTCCTCCATTCCGGCAATTTCTTTCGGAAAGCTGTCGCAAGTGATGATCACCTGACGGTGGGATTCAACCAGGGCATTGAAGGCAAAGAAGAATTCTTCCTGGGTTCGGGCTTTTCCACCAAAAAACTGGATATCGTCGATCATCAACAGATCCAGCGAGTGGTAGTAACGCTTGAAGCTGTCGAAGGACTTGTGCTGGTAGGCGCGGACCACGTCGGAAACGTACTTTTCCGCATGGACGTAACGGATTTTTGCCTGTGGCCTCTGCTCCAACAACTGGTTGCCAATGGCCTGGATCAGGTGGGTCTTCCCCAATCCAACCCCCCCATAAACGAACAACGGGTTATAAGCCGCCCCCGGGTTTTCTGCAACCTGGAGGGCCGCGGCCCGCGCCAGCTGGTTCGCCTTTCCGCCAATGAATGTCGAAAAGGTGAAATTGGGGTTGAGCCGGTGTTTCTCTATTGCTACCGTGCGTGCCGTGTCTGTTTCGGGCGCGACGTCGGGCAGTTTGTCCGCAGCGGGCGACGGCGGGTCGGTGCGTTGGACCAGCTGAATGGACGTAATGCCGTTCTGCTTTGCCCGTTCCTCGATCTGCTTCAGAAACCGGTCGCGTACCCACTGGAGGATGAAGCGGTTGGGGGCTGTCAGCACAACAGTGTCAACGCGCACATCGGCTTGCAGTGGCTTGATCCATGTGGTGTATTGCTGCTCTGGAAGTTCCGAGCGGATTTGGCTGAGGGTGCTGCTCCAAAAGTCGTCCATAGGTAGTATATTGATTATTATGGTTATTTATATAAATTGTGCGGTGGGGACGTTGTAGTTATCCACCAGCAAGTCTACCCTTGCCGGGATAACTTATCCACTGTCACTAATGGTTTCTTGTGGATATATTTTTCTTGACTTGTCATCGGGTTTCGAGGTTAAATCCCCGGTTCTGTTAACTCGCTTGAGACTCTGATCATGAAGCGTACCTACCAACCCTCAGTCACCAAGCGCAAGCGTACCCACGGTTTCCGTGTTCGCATGAAAACCCGTGGTGGCCGCGCCGTGATCAACGCGCGTCGTGCCCGTGGTCGTGCCCGTCTTGCGGTTTAAGTTTTTTGCCTGAAATCGGTGGTTATTGGGAAAATTTCCGATAGCCGCGATTTCAGAGTGGTGCTGAAATCCCGCTGTGCATTTTCAGGCCCTCATTTTCGTGTCATGGCCGCTCCAAATGGGTTGCCGCACGCGCGTCTGGGAGTGGTCGTAAGCCGCAAAGTGTGCAATCGGGCGGTGGGACGAAACTACATGAAAAGGGTCACCCGTGAGGTGTTTCGGTGTCATGCCAGTGCATTGGCAGGCCTTGATGTCGTGGTGTTGCACAAGAAGCCCTTCATGTCAGGAATGTTTGCGCTGATTTCGATGGAATTTGAGGAACTGGCACTGAAGATTCTGAAATGTCGCGATTCATTCAAGTTCTCATCCGCCTCTACCAACTCGGCTTGAGTCCCTTGCTGGGCCGGTCTTGCCGTTTTGAACCCAGTTGTTCCCATTATGCGTCTGAAGCGGTTGGCCGTTATGGTGCTGTCCGCGGCAGCGTAATGGCTGCCAAACGTGTGTGCCGCTGCCATCCCTGGCATCCCGGCGGTTACGATCCTGTTCCCTGAGAGTTTCCATGAATATGCAACGTATTGTTCCGCTTGCCATTTTTACGGTTTCCAGCTTCATGCTATGGGACGCCTGGCAAGCTTACCAACACGGGCCCCCCAAAGTGCCGGCGGCGCAGGTTGCCCCCTCGGGAGTGCCCGCCAAGGCGACTGGCGCTGCGGCAACTGACGCGTCGTCCCTCCCGGCTGCCGCCAGTACCCAGGTCCCTGCCGCCACCGCAGCGTCCCCTGATGCCGAGGGACTGAAATACGGGATGCGGGTTCGGGTGCAAACCGATGTCATGGCAGCCGACATCGATACGGATGGCGCAGACTTGCGCAGCCTTACGTTGCTGAAGCATTTGTCTGCTACCGATGGCAGCAAACCCGTCGAGTTACTGGAAGATCGGGGCCACCTGATCTACGTCGCGCAAAGCGGCTTGCTGGGGGCCGGGCTGCCCAACCACACCACCGTGTATACCCCGGATACAACCTCTGCCACGTTGCAGCCTGGCCAGGATGTTCTGGACGTGCATCTCACCGCCGAAGTGCCGGGGGTGGCTGCCGTGACAAAAACCTATCACTTCAAGCGGGGCAGTTATGTGCTCTCGGTGGAAACCTCGGTGAAAAACCTGGGGTCGGCTCCCATTTCTCCTGAAGCCTATTACCAGTTCCTGCGAGTTTCACAACCGCCGCCGGGAGACCCCAGGTTTGTAAGTACCTACACGGGGCCTGCCGTGTACACGGAATCATCGAAGTTCCGGAAAGTCCCCTTTTCGGACATTGACAAGGGCAAGAAGGACTATCCCAGTACTGCCAACAACGGCTGGATTGCCATGCTGCAGCATTATTTTGTCGCTGCCTGGTTACCGCCCTCAGGGCTTCAGCGGGAGTTTTTCACACGCAAGGTAGGCAATGACCTTTACACTGCGGGCGTTATATTGCCGATGGGGGCCATCGCGCCAGGCGCCACTGCCTCGCTTGCGGTACCGCTTTATGCCGGGCCGCAGGAGGGGGGCAAGCTCAAGGAACTGGCTCCCGGGCTTGATCTCACCATCGACTACGGCTGGTTGACCATCATTGCGATGCCGCTTTTTTACGTGCTCTCCTGGATTCACGGATGGGTAGGGAACTGGGGCGTGGCCATCATCCTGTTGACGGTCCTGATCAAGGCGGTTTTCTTTCCCCTCTCGGCGGCCAGCTACAAATCCATGGCCCGGATGCGTGTGGTGCAGCCCAAAATGACGCGCATTCGCGAACAGTTTGCCGATGACAAGGCGCGCCTGAACCAGGCCATGATGGAGCTTTACAAAACCGAGAAAATCAATCCGTTGGGCGGTTGCTTGCCGATGGTGGTTCAGATTCCGGTCTTCATCGCGCTTTACTGGGTACTTCTGGGAACCGTGGAATTGCGCCATGCCCCCTTCTTTGGCTGGATCCAGGATCTTTCTGCACAGGACCCTTACTACATCCTGCCCGTGCTGATGACGATCTCCATGTTCGTGCAGCAGCGGATGAGCCCGAAACCGCCGGATCCCGTGCAGGCCAAGGTGATGATGTTCATGCCTTTGGCCTTCAGTTTCATGTTCTTTTTCTTCCCCGCAGGACTTGTCCTGTACTGGGTGGTCAACAATGTGTTGTCCATCGCGCAGCAGTGGCAGATCACCCGCATGATGGGTGATGGCAAGCGCTGACGTCATCGCAGCGATTGCCACTGCCCCGGGGCAGGCAGGGATCGGCGTCATCCGGGTGTCGGGCCCACACCTGCAGGAGTTTGCCTGCCACCTCACGGCAGGCGGGGTGCCAGTGGCCCGGCAGGCACGGTTCACCCGTTTTACCGATGCAGAAGGCAACGTGATGGATGAGGGGTTGCTGATTTACTTTCAGGCCCCGTCCTCCTTCACGGGCGAGGATGTCCTTGAGCTCCAGGCGCACGGCGGAAATGCCGTGTTGCGCCTGTTGTTGGCACGATGCCTGCAGCTCGGGGCGCGCATGGCATTGCCGGGGGAATTTACCCAACGCGCCTTTTTCAATCACAAGATCGATCTCGCGCAGGCAGAGGCCGTGGCGGACTTGATTGCAGCCGAAAGCACGGCTGCCGTGAAAGGGGCCGCACGATCCTTGACCGGACAGTTTTCCCGAAGGGTCAACGCACTGGTCGACGACCTGGTGGCGTTGCGCATGGGGGTGGAAGGGAGTATCGATTTCGCGGAAGAAGGGGTTGATTTCATGGCCGGCGATTTTCCGCAGCGCCTGGGCAGGATCAGGATGGATCTTGCGTCATTGCTGGAACAGGCAAACCAGGGGACCCTGTTGCGTTCAGGACGCCGGGTGGTCCTGATCGGGGCCCCCAACGTGGGCAAGTCAAGCCTGCTGAATGCGCTGACGGAAGAGGAACATGCGCTGGTGACGAATGTCCCCGGGACGACCCGGGATATCATTCGTGCCACGGTGTTCATTGAGGGGATTCCATTCCATATGCTGGATACGGCGGGAATCCGGGATACTGGCGATGTGGTTGAACAGGCGGGTATCGAACGTACCTGGAAGGCCGTCCACGAAGCGGATTTGGCCTGGGTGGTAGCCGATATCCGGCAAGGATTGACCGAGGCTGACCGGATGTTGCTGCAGCGATTACCGGAAACGCTGCCCAGGCAGGTGATCTACAACAAAGCGGATCTGGCCGATGCAGCGACGCTGCAGGAACGGGGGCCAGGAGTGTCGGCGGTGACGGGTGCCGGCTTGGAGCTCCTGAGGCAGCAGATGCTGGAACTGGCAGGCTGGAAGGAAAGTCCGGAGCCATTGTTTCTGGCGCGGGAACGCCATTGTGCCGCCCTGCTGCAAGCGGAGGCCTGCCTGGAACGCGCGCAGACCCAGAAGGACGCCGTGGAGTTTTTGGCAGAAGAGCTGCGTTTGGCCCAGCAGTTCCTGTCCGGAATTACGGGATCCTTTTCTTCGGACGATCTGCTGGGGCAGATTTTTTCCCGTTTTTGCATCGGCAAGTAGGTTTCACGTGAAACACAGCCCTCCGGTCTGGTTTCACGTGAAACAGAAACCTGCGGAGGTTTGAGTGTTTCAAACACTATGCAGTATCATGCAGGTCCTGCAAATTTAAGCATGCGCCGGTTCCCCATGCATTTCCCAAAAAAATTTGACGTGATTGTGGTGGGCGGAGGCCATGCCGGAACAGAGGCGGCTCTGGCAGCAGCGCGTTCCGGGTGTGAAACACTGCTGCTGACCCACAGTCTCGAGACCCTGGGGCAAATGTCTTGTAATCCCTCCATTGGCGGGATCGGGAAAGGGCATCTGGTCAAAGAGGTGGATGCGCTGGGTGGGGTGATGGCCAGTGCCGCCGATGCGTCCGGCATCCAGTTCCGCATTCTCAATTCCCGCAAGGGGCCGGCAGTGCGGGCGACACGCGCCCAGGCAGATCGTGTCCTGTACCGGCAATTCATTCGGGCCGCACTGGAAAACCAGCCAGGCTTGACCCTGTTTCAACAACCCGTCGATGACCTGATCGTCCATGCGGGGGAGGTCAGGGGCGTTACAACCCACATGGGCGTGCGTTTTGAAGCCCCCACGGTCGTTCTCACGACGGGAACCTTTCTTTCCGGATTGATGCATGTGGGGCTTGCGCAGCATCCTGGCGGCAGGGCAGGGGATCCGCCGGCCGTGACGCTGGCACGTCAGCTGCGCGAACTGGCGCTACCTGCCGGGCGGTTGAAGACAGGGACGCCCCCCCGTCTCGATGGACGCTCCATTGACTACGAAAAGCTTGAGGCACAACCGGGAGACGAACCAACCCCGGTGTTTTCCTTTCTGGGAAAACAGGACCAGCATCCCCGGCAAATCAGCTGCTGGATCACGCATACGACGGAACGGACGCATGACATCATTCGTGCTGGACTGGACCGCTCCCCCTTGTTTACCGGGGTGATTGAAGGGGTGGGCCCACGTTATTGTCCTTCCATCGAAGACAAGATCCATCGTTTCGGCGACAAGACCTCGCACCAGATATTTCTGGAACCGGAGGGCCTGACGACACACGAGGTGTATCCCAACGGCATTTCCACCAGCCTGCCCTTCGACGTGCAGTGGGACCTGGTACGTTCGATTCCCGGCCTGGAACAGGCGCATATCCTGCGTCCAGGGTATGCCATCGAGTACGATTACTTCGACCCCCGTGCCCTGAAAGCTTCCCTGGAAACGCGGGCGATCCAGGGGTTGTTCTTTGCCGGGCAGATCAATGGCACAACGGGTTATGAAGAAGCGGCTGCGCAAGGATTGCTTGCCGGCGTGAATGCGGCACGACTGGCAAAGGGGCGTGAACCCTGGTGGCCCCAGCGTCATGAGGCCTATCTGGGCGTTTTGGTGGATGACCTGGTAACTCGCGGTGTCACCGAACCCTATCGCATGTTTACGAGCCGTGCCGAATACCGGCTACAGCTGCGCGAAGACAATGCAGATCTACGGTTGACCGAGCAAGGCCGACGGCTGGGCCTGGTTTCCGATGTGCGGTGGCAGGCCTTCGAAACCAAAAGGGAGAAAATCGAGCGCGAGATTCAACGCCTGCGGGCCACCTGGCTGCGCAGCGCCTCGGTCCCCCCCTTCGAGGCGGCACGTGTGCTGGGACAGGCACTGGAACGCGACCAACCTTTGCAGGAACTGCTGCGCCGACCCCAGGTCACTTATGCCGAACTGGTGACATTGCCAGGGGCGGCCTCTCCAGAACCTCTGGAGGCTGCCGTTACGGATCAGGTCGAGGTGCAGGTCAAATACGAAGGGTACATCCTGCGCCAGCAGGAAGAAGTTGCACGACACCGGGACCAGGAAAGCCTGGAGATTCCCGATCGGCTGGATTATTCGCAGGTGCGCGGTTTGTCGCGCGAAGTGGAACAGCTGCTGACCCGACATCGGCCACAAACGGTGGGACAGGCGGGGCGCATTGCCGGGGTGACACCGGCGGCCATCGCGCTTTTGCTGGTGCACTTGCGCCGGCCCGCCGCTTCAAGGTCTTCTCTGGAGCGTTCGGCATGACGCGCAATCCGGGTTTGATGGAAGGGGTTGCCACCCTCGGTCTGCAGTTGCCCGATGCGGCGGAAAACCAGTTCGGCGCTTATCTGGACCTGCTGGAAAAGTGGAATGCCGTCATCAACCTGACGGCAGTACGCCAGCGTCCACATATGGTGACTTTGCACTTGCTGGACAGCCTTACCGTAGTACCCCATCTCGCGGGGAAAACCCGTTTGCTCGATGTGGGGAGCGGTGGCGGCATGCCGGGGATTCCCCTGGCGATTGCCTTGCCGGCGTTGCAAGTGACGCTGTTGGAACCCAATCAGAAAAAGGCAGCCTTTCTCAGGCAGGTAAAGCTGGAACTGGAACTCGAACATGTCGAGGTGGTCGCCGAACGCGTGGAATCCTGGCAAACCGAAGCCCGGTTTGACGCCATCACTTCGCGGGCGTTTTCAGACCTGCCGGATTTCGTGGCGGGGGCCCGGCGGTTGCTGGCACCGGGTGGCGTGTTGATTGCCATGAAGGGCGTCGTGCCCTTCGAAGAACTCAATCGATTGGGGCCGGGCGTGGTGCCGGAAGTGGTTCCGGTGGCCGTACCCCAGTTGGCGGCGGAACGCCATCTGGTCATCTTGGGAAGCCCTTTGTCATGACCCGCGTACTGGCCGTGACCAACCAGAAAGGCGGGGTGGGTAAAACGACCACGGTGGTGAATGTGGCGGCAAGCCTGGCCTCCCTCGGGCTTCGTGTGCTGCTGGTGGATCTCGACCCACAAGGCAACGCCACCACGGGCAGCGGCATCGAGAAGCAGGCCCTGACACAGTCGATCTATCACGTTTTACTGGGGCAGTCGGAGGCACGGGCGGTCCGGCACCGTTCTTCCGCAGGGGGATACGACATCCTGCCAGCCAACCGAGAACTGGCCGGAGCCGAAGTCGAGCTGGTGAACGCCGAAGACCGCGAGTACCGACTGCGCCTGGCGTTGTCCGACATCGCACACGAATATGACATGATCCTTCTGGATTGTCCGCCTGCCCTGAATCTGCTGACCATCAACGGGTTGGTTGCTGCCATGCGGGTGCTGATTCCCATGCAGTGCGAATATTACGCCCTCGAGGGGTTATCCGATCTGGTACAAACCATTCGGCGGGTGCGGGGGCATCTCAATACCGGGCTTGAAATCGAGGGTCTGCTACGTACCATGCTGGACCCGCGCAACGCATTGGCACAACAGGTCTCGGCCCAGCTGGAGCAACATTTCGGTGAAAAGGTGTACCGGACGGCCATTCCCAGAAATGTGCGGTTGGCGGAGGCACCCAGCCACGGCCTCCCCGCGCTCAAATACGATCCGGCCTCAAAAGGGGCCCAGGCGTACCTGCAGCTGGCCCATGAAATGATGGACCGGTTTCGCGCATCTCCCTCTTGATGATGATTCCTAAGGAAATATCATGGTGAAAGCAAAAGGCCTGGGGCGCGGTCTGGACGCTCTTCTCGGAACCGAATCCGTGCCCGCCCAACTCCCCACTTCGCTGCCGGTAAACGCGATACAGCCCGGCAAATACCAGCCCCGTACGCGCATGGATGCGGCAGCGCTTGCAGAATTGAGCGAGTCCATCCGTGCCCAGGGGCTGTTGCAGCCCGTGCTGGTCAGGCCGATTGCCGCAGGCGGCTATGAACTTATCGCGGGCGAGCGGCGATGGCGTGCTGCGCAGCTTGCCGGGTTGACGGAAATCCCGGTGCTGGTGCGCGCCATACCGGATGAAGCCACCCTGGCTGTCGCGCTGATCGAAAATATCCAGCGCGAAGACCTGAACCCCCTCGAAGAGGCGCAGGGACTGGAACGCCTGATCCGGGAATTCGGCATGACCCATGAAAGTGCCGCCTCTGCCGTGGGGCGTTCGCGCAGCGCTGTTTCAAATTTGCTGCGCTTGCTGAATTTGAACGAGAGTGTGCGCACACTTCTCATGGAAGGCCGACTGGAAATGGGGCATGCCCGCGCATTGCTGGCGCTGCCTGCCGGCCACCAGCCTGCAGTGGCTGCCGCCGTGGTGGCAAATGGCTGGTCTGTCCGGGAAACGGAACGCCGGGTGCAGCGACAGCTCGCGGGGCGTTTGCCGGCTCCCCGACAACCTGCGCGCGACATCCTGGCGCTCCAGGAAGAGCTGTCTGACCGGCTCGGGGCTTCTGTCACGTTCAAAACAGGTCGGGGTGGGTCGGGGTCGCTCTCCATCCGTTACCACAGCCTGGACCAGCTGGAAGGGCTGCTGCAACTCCTGCGCGCTTGATTGCCATCATTGACCCATCTTTGTAACCGAGTTTATAATCCCGCCGTTTGGCAGGCGCCTTCTGGTGATCAATCCTAAAATACTCAGGATCATTGGCCTGCAGGTGGTGGTAACCCTGTTGGCTGCGCTGGTGGTATTCGTGATGTCGGACAGAGTGGCTGCGGTATCGGCTGCTTTGGGCGGCTCCATCGGTTTTCTGACGGGCCTGTCCTATGCGCTGCGCAGCGCCACTGTGCGAGGAAATACCCCGAAAGACTGGTTGCAAGCGCAGTATGCTGGGGAACGGTTCAAGTTTGTCATGACCGTGATTTTGTTTAGCGTCACGTTTACGTTGTATCGGTCATTGCGGTTACCCGAGTTTTTTTTAACCTACATGGCAACGTTGCTGGTGTACTTCGCAGCGTTGCTCTTGGATTGATAGTCGAGATCATGAACGAAAGCGCCGGCAACAGTACCAGCGAGTATATCCACCATCACCTTACCAATCTTCAGGATGGTCATGGATTCTGGACCTTCAATCTCGACACCATCATCACATCCGCACTCCTGGGGGTGCTGGTCATTGGCCTGTTTGCCTGGGTAGCCCGCAAAGCCACATCGGGAGTCCCTGGCAGGCTCCAGTCTGCGGTGGAAATCATTCTCGAAATGGTGCAAACGCAGGTCAAGGATACATTTCATGGCGACAGTGGCGCCGTAGGTCCTCTCGCGTTGACCATTTTTGTGTGGGTGTTCGTCCTCAATGCCATGGACCTGTTGCCCGTTGACCTGATTCCCACGATCCTGGGCGCATTTGGCGTGCCTTACTGGAAGGCGGTGCCCACCACCGATCCGAACCACACCTTCGCCATGTCACTGACCGTCTTTTTCCTGATTTACTTTTACAACATCAAGGTAAAGAAACTGGGGGGCTTCATGCATGAAGTCCTGACAGTGCCTTTCGGTGCCAAAATGGCCCCGTTCAACCTGTTGTTCCGCCTCATTGAAGATCTGGCCAAACCAGTGTCCCTGGCACTGCGGTTGTTTGGCAACATGTATGCCGGCGAAATGGTATTCATCCTGATTGCATTGCTCCCGGTTTACCTGCAATGGATCCTGGGTGCCCCGTGGGCAATTTTTCACATCCTGATCATTACGTTGCAGGCTTTCATTTTCATGATCCTCACCATCATCTATCTCAGCATGGCGCATGAAAGCCACTGACCGGTGCGGTGAAGACAGTTATTTGAGGTTTAAGCAGTACACCATTTGTCATTAACTCGTGAAGTAGATTTTAAGGAGAAATCATGGAACACCTTGCATCCCTGCTCGGCAGCACTGCCATCGCTGTCTCAATCCTGATCGGTTGTGGCGCGTTGGGAACTGCCATCGGATTTGGCATTCTCGGCGGTCGTTTTCTGGAAGGTGCTGCGCGCCAACCTGAAATGATTCCGACCCTGCAAGTGAAAATGTTCATTGTGGCCGGCCTGCTGGATGCAGTGACCATGATTGGCGTGGGTATCGGCCTTTTCCTGTTGTTTGCCAACCCGTTTGTACCGATGCTGAAAGGCTAAGGGTCAGCCGAAACTTTGGGAGCACAGGCATGAATATCAATGCCACATTAATTGGTCAGGCCATCACTTTTGCGATCCTGATCTGGTTCACCATGAAGTTTGTATGGCCCCCCATTGTTGCGGCGCTTGAAGAGCGGGCCCGCAAAATTGCCGATGGCTTGGCAGCGGCGGAACGTGGCAAGCAGGATCTGGTCCGGGCAGAGCAACGTTCGGCTGAAGCACTCAATGAGGCCAAGGCAAAGGCTGCGGAAATCATTGCGCTGTCCGAAAAACGGCGCCATGAAATCATCGAGGAAGCCCGTCAGGAAGCCAAAACCGAAGCTGATCGCGTGATTGCACAGGCCAAGGCAGAAGTGGACCAGGAAGTCATGCGTGCCCGGGAAGCCTTACGCGACCGGGTTGCCGATCTGGCCGTTGCCGGGGCCGAGAAAATCCTGCGCCGTGAAATCAATGCGCAGGCGCACTCGGAACTTCTGGCTTCCATTCGTACTGAACTGTAAGGGACACCATGGCAGAGATCATCACGATTGCCCGTCCTTATGGCGAAGCAGTATTCAAACTGGCACTGGAAACCCACAGTGTGGCACGCTGGTCGCAGACCCTGCAGTGGCTGGCAGCCGTGGCCAGCGACCCGGACATGGCCGCGCTGGTGGGAAATCCGCGGGTTAGCCGCGAGCAACTCGAAAACGTCATTTTTTCGGTTTGTGGAGACAGGCTGGATGAAGAAGCGCGTCAGTTGATCCGGCTGCTGATCGAAAGTCATCGCGTTGCCGTTTTGCCGGCCATCAGTCGCCAGTTCGAAGCTTTGCGCCATCAACAGGAAGGGGAGCTGGATGCCCTGATCGTGACTGCATTCGAGTTGTCGGCGGAAGAGCTGGGCAACCTGGTGCAGGATCTGGAACGACGCTTTGCCAAGAAAATCAGGCCGGAAGTGATGCTCGACGCTGCCCTGATCGGTGGCGTCAAAGTGACCGTGGGAGATGTGGTGATCGATGGATCCGTCCGCGCCCGCATTGACCAGATGGCGATCGCCTTAAAACGTTAAAGCACAGGGTGGGATGCCACGAAGCATCCTCCCTTCAGGAGAACACCATGCAGTTGAACCCGTCGGAAATTAGCGAACTGATCAAGGCGAAGATCCAGAATCTTCCCATTACGGCAGAGGCACGTACCCAGGGTACCGTGGTGTCTGTCACGGACGGCATTGTCCGCATTCATGGGTTGTCCGATGTCATGCAGGGGGAAATGGTCGAGTTTCCCAAAAGCACCTTTGGCCTGGCACTGAATCTTGAACGTGACTCCGTGGGCGCTGTGGTGCTGGGTGACTACGAACACATCAGCGAAGGGGATACGGTGACCTGTACCGGCCGGATCCTGGAAGTCCCCGTGGGGCCGGAATTGATTGGACGCGTCGTCGATGCCCTGGGAAAACCGATCGATGGCAAAGGCCCGGTGAGCGCAAAGCTGACTTCCCCCATTGAAAAAATTGCGCCTGGCGTGATCTGGAGAAAGTCGGTGTCCCAGCCGGTGCAGACTGGCCTCAAATCGGTGGATTCCATGGTGCCGATTGGTCGCGGGCAGCGCGAACTCATCATCGGTGACCGTCAGACCGGGAAAACGGCGGTTGCCGTGGATACCATCATCAACCAGAAAGGTCAGAACATGACCTGCATCTACGTGGCCATCGGGCAAAAAGCCTCGTCCATTGCCAACGTGGTGCGCAAACTGGAAGAACATGGTGCGATGGAATACACCATCGTCGTTGCAGCGACGGCTTCCGATTCCGCAGCCATGCAATTCATTGCACCCTATTCAGGCTGTTCGATGGGGGAATATTTCAGGGATCGTGGGCAGGATGCGTTGATCATCTATGACGATTTGACCAAACAGGCCTGGGCCTACCGCCAGATTTCCCTGCTATTGCGTCGCCCTCCCGGCCGCGAGGCGTATCCCGGCGACGTGTTCTATCTGCATTCCCGTTTGCTGGAACGGGCCGCTCGCGTGAACGAAGAGTACGTGGAGCGTGAAACCAAAGGTACGGTCAAGGGCAAAACGGGCTCCCTGACGGCACTTCCCATCATTGAAACGCAGGCTGGCGACGTGACGGCCTTCGTGCCCACCAATGTGATTTCCATTACCGACGGGCAGATTTTTCTTGAAACCGACCTGTTCAATGCGGGGATACGGCCTGCCATCAATGCCGGTATTTCCGTTTCGCGGGTGGGTGGGGCCGCCCAGACCAAGGTGATCAAGAAGCTTGGGGGAGGCGTTCGCCTGGCGCTGGCACAGTATCGCGAATTGGCTGCATTTGCCCAGTTTGCCTCCGATCTGGACGATGCCACCCGCAAGCAGCTGGAGCGGGGACGCATGGTCACGGAACTCATGAAACAGGCACAGTATGCCACCCTGTCCGTTGCTGAAATGGCCGTTACGCTGTTTTCGGTCAACAAGGGCTATTACGACGATGTGGATGTGAAGCGTGCCCTGGCATTCGAAGCAGGCTTGCGGGTTTTCTTGAAAACCAAGTATGCCGCGATTGTGGACAAGATTGCCGCGACACAGGACCTGGATGGCGAAACGGAAAAAGCCCTGGATGCAGCCATTCAGGACTTCAAGATCACTGGCGTGTATTGATTCTGGCAGGCGACGGAGCAGAGAAATGGCGGGTTCAAAAGAAATCCGGATCAAGATCAAAAGCGTACAGAATACGCGCAAGATCACCAAGGCGATGGAAATGGTGGCCGCAAGCAAAATGCGCAAGGCGCAGGAACGCATGCGTGCTACCCGACCCTACGGTGACAAAATCCGCAAGGTGGCTTCCCATCTCGCACAGGCCCATCCGGAGTACCGCCACCCATTTCTTGTCCGGCGCGAGCAGGTGCAGAACGTGGGCGTCGTGGTGGTCACCTCCGACAAGGGGTTGTGCGGCGGATTGAATACCAACCTGCTGCGCCTGGTCACGCAATCCATGAAGCAGTGGGAAGATGGTGGCGCCCGACCGCAAGCCGTGGCCATCGGCAACAAGGGACTCGGTTTTCTGCAAAGAATGGGCGTACCGGTTGTGTCCCAATTGGTCTATCTGGGGGATACGCCGCATCTGGAAAGACTCATCGGGCCGCTGAAAGTGATGCTGGATCTGTACGTGGAAGGCAAGGTGGATGCGGTGTACCTGGCCTATAACCGTTTTGTCAACACCATGAAGCAGGAACCCGTCGTGGAAGCGCTGTTGCCCCTGCCCAACAAGTTGCTGGAAGGCGAAACGCGTCAGGAAGCCGCCGCGTGGGATTACATTTACGAACCGGATCCCCGGATCGTCGTCGACGAATTGATGGTGCGCTATGCCGAGGCCCTGATCTATCAGGCTGTTGCGGAAAACATTGCTTCTGAGCAGAGTGCCCGGATGGTGGCCATGAAGGCCGCGTCCGACAATGCGGGCAACGTGATCGACGAGCTGCAGCTGATTTACAACAAATCCCGCCAGGCGGCGATTACCAAGGAACTGTCCGAAATTGTCGGCGGCGCCGCTGCGGTTTGAATCCATTTCATATAGCTAATGATTAGGACACACACATGAACCAAGGAAAAATTGTCCAGTGTATCGGGGCGGTGATCGACGTCGAATTTTCCCGTGACCAGATACCTGGCGTGTACGATGCGCTGGTCATGGATGGCTCCGAGCTCACGCTGGAAGTGCAACAGCAGTTGGGGGATGGGGTGGTGCGCACGATCGCGCTGGGTTCTTCCGATGGTTTGCGTCGCGGCATGATGGTCAGGAATACCGGGGCTCCGATTTCCGTTCCCGTCGGCCCCAAGACGCTCGGACGCATCATGGATGTGCTGGGACGGCCGATCGACGAGGCCGGTCCCATCGGTGCCGAAGGCTCTTCCTCCATTCACCGCAAGGCGCCCAGTTACGAAGAGTTGGCCCCCAGCCAGGAACTGCTGGAAACGGGCATCAAGGTGATCGACCTGATCTGCCCGTTTGCCAAGGGGGGCAAGGTGGGGCTGTTCGGCGGTGCCGGGGTGGGCAAAACCGTCAACATGATGGAACTCATCAACAACATTGCCAAGGCGCACGGGGGTTATTCCGTGTTTGCCGGGGTCGGCGAACGAACTCGTGAAGGGAATGACTTCTACCATGAAATGAAGGATTCCAACGTCCTGGACAAGGTGGCACTGGTTTATGGCCAGATGAACGAACCCCCCGGGAACCGCTTGCGCGTGGCCCTGACGGGCCTGACCATGGCGGAATATTTCCGTGATGAGGGCCGTGACGTGCTGTTGTTCGTGGACAACATCTATCGCTATACCCTGGCGGGAACCGAAGTGTCTGCGTTGCTGGGACGCATGCCCTCTGCAGTGGGCTATCAGCCCACCCTGGCGGAGGAAATGGGTCGTTTGCAGGAGCGCATTACTTCCACCAAGGTGGGGTCCATCACTTCCGTGCAGGCCGTTTATGTCCCTGCGGATGACCTGACCGATCCTTCGCCAGCGACCACCTTCCTGCATCTGGATTCCACGGTGGTGCTGTCCCGGGATATCGCATCCCTCGGGATTTATCCCGCCGTGGACCCGCTCGACTCCACATCGCGCCAGCTGGATCCACTCGTGGTGGGCGAGGAACACTACAATACCGCGCGCGCAGTTCAGGCCACGCTGCAGCGCTACAAGGAATTGCGTGACATCATTGCCATTCTGGGAATGGACGAACTGTCACCGGAAGACAAACTGGTGGTAGCCCGGGCACGCAAAATCCAGCGCTTCCTGTCCCAACCTTTCAACGTGGCGGAAGTCTTCACGGGCGCGCCTGGAAAGTATGTGTCGTTGTCCGAGACCATCAAGGGCTTCAAGGGCATTGTCAATGGCGACTATGACAATCTCCCGGAACAGGCCTTTTACATGGTGGGAAGCATCGACGAAGCGGTTGAAAAGGCCAAGACACTGCAATAAAGGAGCATCGAAATGGCAAACCTGGTCCAGGTGGACGTTGTCAGTGCCGAAGGGCAGATTTTTTCGGGGCAGGCCGAATTCGTGGTGCTGCCAGGCGAACTGGGCGAACTGGGCATTTATCCCCGGCATACGCCGCTGATTACCCGCATCCGTCCCGGTGCTGTCCGGCTGCGTTTGCCCGGGCAGGCCGCAGAAGAACTGGTATTCGTTTCAGGGGGCATTCTGGAAGTGCAGCCCGACAGCGTCACCGTGCTGGCAGATTCTGCCGTACGCGGTCATGATCTGGATGAAGCCAAGGCGCTGGAAGCCAAACGCCTCGCAGAAGAAGCGCTGCACGACCGATCTGTCGAAATCGATTATGCCAAGGCAACGGCAGAACTGGCCGATGCCATGGCGCAACTCGCAACCATCAAGAGGTTGCGCAAGGCCGAACACTGAACCCGACTGCGCCCCTCAGCGTTGTCATCCTTGCTGCCGGGCAAGGGAAGCGCATGGTGTCGGCGCGGCCGAAAGTGTTGCATGCACTGGCAGGCAAGGCGCTGTTGCAGCATGTGCTGGACAGTGTCAGCTCTCTCCAGCCCCATACCACCGTGGTCGTCCTCGGCCATGGTGCCGCCGCCGTCAAAACCGCATTTCCCCATGCCTCCCTGCACTGGATCCTTCAGGAACCCCAGCGGGGTACCGGCCATGCTCTGCAGCAGGCTTTGCCGTTGTTACCCCGGGATGGCACCGTACTGGTGCTGTATGGAGACGTGCCGCTATTGCAACCCTACACGCTGCATGCGCTATGCCTGCAGGCGCAGGGTGGGGCGATCGGCTTGCTGGTGCAGGAATTGTCCAACCCCAAGGGGTATGGCCGCATCCTGCGCAACCCGGCAGGGGAAGTGGTGGGCATCCGGGAAGAACGGGATGCCTCTCCCCATGAACGGACCATTACGGAAATCAACACGGGCATCATGGCCCTGCCGGCAAACCGCCTGGAACATTGGCTTTCCGGACTTTCCTGCGAAAACGCACAAGGCGAGTATTATTTGACGGATGTGATTGCCTTGGCGGTGCAGGAAGGTGTGCCCGTGCGCACCTGTGCCCCGGGGCATGCGTGGGAGGCACTGGGTGTGAACGACAAGAGGCAGCTGGCACAGCTGGAACGCATTTTTCAAGAGGAGACTGCCGACAGGTTGCTGGAATCCGGAGTGACCCTGGCAGACCCCCGCCGGTTGGATGTGCGGGGCACGTTGCAGTGTGGTCGTGACGTGCAGATCGACATCGGGTGCGTTTTCGAGGGCAACGTGGTGCTGGAAGAAGGTGTCCGCATTGGTCCCTATTGCCTTCTCCGTGATTGCCGGATTGGCGCCGGTTCGGTGGTGCAGGCCTTCAGTTTCCTGGAAGGCGCGGAAGTGGGGCAGGACTGCCAGATTGGCCCCTATGCGCGCCTTCGCCCCGGTACCGTCACGGCCCAGCAGGTGCACGTGGGCAACTTTGTGGAAATCAAGAACAGTACCCTGGGCGAGGGGACCAAGGCCAATCATCTGTCGTACGTGGGAGATTCGAGCGTTGGCGCACGCGTCAATGTGGGCGCCGGCACCATTACCTGCAACTATGATGGCGCCAACAAACACCGCACCATCATCGAGGACGATGTATTCATCGGATCCGACACCCAACTCGTGGCACCCGTCACAGTGGGCCGTGGCGCCACGATCGGGGCCGGGTCCACCATTGTTTCACCGGTGCCCCCGGAGCAGCTCACCTTGTCCCGATCAAAGCAGGTGACTGTTGCGCGCTGGAAGCGGCCCGCCAAAAAACCCTGATTCCCGAGCCCTACAGCCCTTTTGCCTTGGAGGCCTGCTGGATCAGGGTATCCAGAACGGGTAACAGGGCTGCGTTGCTCCCTGCCATGCTGGGAGAAGTGCGATATTTCCCATCCACGATCACCGTGGGGACAGCATCAACCCCGTATTCGATTGCTTTCTGATCACCTCGCTGGACCTTGCTCTGGACTGCAAACGAATTGAATGCATCCACAAACTTGTGTCGATTGACCCCTTGATTTTCCATCCAGTCAAACAGGACGTCCTGGGAAGAGAGGTTGACATGTTCGGAATGGATGGCAGTGAACATCTTCTCCTGCAAGCGATCCGCCTCGTTGAGCACTTCCAGGGCGTAATAGGCGCGGGCCAGAACAGCCCATTGCGGACGCCCAAAACTGACGGGAATTCGTTTGTAAACCACATTGGAGGGCAGTTTGTGTGCCCAGGGCTCGATGATGGGGGCCAATGCACCGCAGTGGGGGCAGGCATAGGAAAAAACCTCTACCACTTCCACTTTTTTAGGGGAATCAACGGGTTGAGCAGGGGTAACCAGGGCGTAGTCACGGTCGAGTACCGCACCTGCCGCATTGGCATTCCACAGGAAAAAAGCGCCCATCAAGGCGAAGCAGGTCGCAAAAAGCCGTTTCATGATGATTTTTGTCTCCAGTGTTAACGTGAAGGGGTGTCTTTGGGTTTGCTGCCGGAAGTACTTTTGATGACGTTGGTGACAATGCCGCTGTTCTTGAGAGTGGCCACGACTGTGCGCACTTCGTCGACGGAACGAATCGGGCCGATGCGCACGCGGTACAGCATCAGCTTGTCCCCCACTTCCGGAGACAGGACTGTACTGTCCATGCCGAGCAGTGCCAGATTTGCCCGCTGGTTGTCTGCTTCTTCAGACTTGCCAAAGGCACCCGTCTGAACGAAGTAGACCGTCTGGGGTGCGGCAGGTTCCGGGGTTTTCAACGGTGCCGCCGTCATCTGGCCGGGTGACGGCGCCTGAGGCACGGCTTCCATGGAAGAGGCTGGCGCCGCTGGAAGGGGCGTGGTTTCCGGAACAGGCACGACAGCTGCCGCCTGAGGGCCTTCGGCAGTGACCGGGCTGGGATTCATCAGGCCTTGCCGGGAGATATTGGGCATTTCAACAGCCGGACGATCAGGCGCGGTGGTGGCTTGCCCGGAATGCGCAATAAACGGGTTTGGCATGTGCGTGACGTAAAGCGCTACTCCGGCCGATAGTCCCACACCGGCCACAAGTCCTGTCAGCAGACCCTTCAAAAAGGGGTATTTGCGAGAGGAAGCCGATTTGGCTTGGGGATTGGCAGGCCGTGGTGTCATGTCCTCAGACTCCTACATGGATTCCGGTGCGCTGACGCCCAGCAACTGCAGGCCATCACGCAGCACACTGGCGACCGCATAAATCAACGCCAGGCGTGCCAGCCGGAGAGTGTCGTCTTCCACCAGAAACTGGGTGGAATTGTAGTAGCTATGCAAGGCAGCGGCGAGATCCCTGAGGTAGAACGCCACGGTGTGCGGGGCATACTCAAGGGCCGCCAGTTCTATGGTTTCAGGATAACCGCGTAACCACTGCATCAGGCCGAATTCCTGCACGTGGGTCAATGACGACAGGGGTGCCGCATGCAGTTGTCGGATGTCACCACCCCATTTGGCAAGCACACTGTGAATCCGGGCATGGGCATACTGAATGTAATACACCGGATTGTCGTTGCTTTCCGACTTGGCAAGATCCAGGTCGAAGTCGAGATGCTGGTCTGACTTGCGCAGCACATAAAAAAAGCGTGCTGCATCCCGTCCCACTTCCGTTCGCAATGCCCGCAATGTGACAAACTGGCCTTTGCGGGTGGACATTTGCGCCTTTTCACCGTGCCGATACAGGCTCACAAACTGTACCAACGGGATCTGCAGGCGCTGCACGTCCAGGCCCAGGGCACTCAGCGCGGCCATTACCCGGGGAATGTAACCATGGTGGTCGGCGCCCCACACGTCCACGATGAGATCGAATCCCCGCGCGAACTTGTTCGCATGATAGGCAATATCCGACGCAAAGTAGGTAAAGATGCCGTTTTCCCGCTGGATCACACGGTCCTTTTCATCGCCGAAAGCGGTGGAACGAAACCAGCGTGCGCCATCTTGTTCATAGAGGTAGCCCCCTGCCGAAAGCTGTTCGACGACACGTGCCACAGCGCCATCGTTGAACAGGGACTGTTCTGAAAACCATTCATCGAAGATGACCCCGAAAGCTTCCAGGTCTTCGCGGCAATCCTCAAGTTGTTCCTGCAGCACCTGCTGGTGCAGGCTGAAGTAATCAGGGCCCAGCAGGCGCTTTGCATTGGCGATCAAGGCATCCATGTGGGCTTCGTTGCAGGTTGCCGCTGCGGCGTCAGTGTCATCCTGGGTGGGGGAAATCCCCGGAGTTGCCTCCAGGACTGCTTCATCGGTGCGATGGAACGCCTGCCCGGCAGTCCGGCGCAATTTCTCCGCCATGGCGGCCACGTAATCGCCCTGGTATCCATTGGGGGGAAAAGCGATCGAGGAACCGAATCCGGCGAGATAACGCAGCCATGTGGACACTGCCAGAATATCCATCTGGCGCCCCGCATCATTGACATAGTATTCCCGCTGTACCAGGAATCCGGCCTTGGCCAGTATATTGGCCAGCGAGGCTCCGAAAGCAGCCCCACGACCATGCCCGACATGCAACGGTCCGGTGGGATTGCTGGAAACGAACTCCACCTGGACGTGGCGCCCCCTTCCCGTATCCACAGAACCCCAGCGGCCTTCGGCGCGCAGCACATCGGATACGACGGACTGCTTTGCTGCCGCAGTCAGAAACACATTGATAAAGCCCGGGCCCGCCACTTCCACGGTTTCCACCAGTGTTGAGGGCGGCAAGGCATCGATGATGCGCTGGGCCAGTTCCCTGGGGGGGCGTCCCATCGCCTTGGCCAACTGCAAGGCCAGTGTGCTGGCGTATTCACCGTGGCCAGACTGGCGCGGACGTTCCAGTACAACCGCCAGCGGAATATCGGGCGCCACGTTGTGCAACGCGGCCTGGAATAGCGCCTTGATGCTTTCGGATAAAGGTGACATGTGAGTGGTTGTCATGAAAAACTCAGTCAAGAGCGACATTATAAGGGTGTGATCACGCGGCTCATAGTTCAGTGGGATCCACATCAATGGTCCATTGAACACGCGAAGGAACCATGGCTTGCAAGTACGGTTGCCAGGCTTTCAGGAATGCCTGAAGCGATTGTCGGTGTGTGCTTTGAACCAGGAGCTGCCATCGGACCTTGCCTGCAACCCGGGCAAGGGTGGCGGGAACGGGATCGTAGATTTCCACGCCGTCCGCCAGGCGGCGGGCTGCTCCAGCGGCCTGGGCCATGAAGTGCTCCAGTTGCAGTGTGTTTTCTGAAGCCGCTCTCAGCATGGCCAGGTAAGTAAAAGGTGGAAACATCGTGAGTTGTCTTTCCGCCAGGGCGAGCTCGGCAAAGCGGGGGTAATCCTGAACCCGCAGGGCGGCAAAAAGGGGGTGTTGGGGAAATGCAGTCTGGATCAGCACCTCTCCTGACTGGAGACCTCGCCCCGCCCGTCCTCCCACCTGGACCATCTGGGAAAACAGGCGCTCGCCACTGCGGAAATCACTGGCATACAGCGCCCCATCCACCCCCAGGGCTGCCACCAGCGTAATGTTGGGAAAATCGTGCCCCTTGGCCAGCAGCTGGGTGCCGATCAGGATATCCACCTCGCCGGACTGGATACTGGCCAGGGTGTCCCTCCAGGCGTCCTGTCTGGACAGCGTGTCGCGATCAAGGCGCAGAATGTGCGCCTCGGGGAAATCCTGCCGCAATTCCTCTTCGACTTTTTGAGTGCCCGCACCCAACAGGTCGAGGTGGGTATTGCCGCAGTCGGGGCAGCGATCCGGAATGGGTTGCGTTCCTCCGCAATGATGGCAGCGCAACTGTTTCGCACGCAGATGCACCACCATTTTCGCTGCACAATGCGGGCAGCCAGAAAGCCAGTGGCATTGGGAACAGAACAGCACGGGTGCAAATCCACGCCGGTTGATGAAAATGAGGCTTTGTTCGTGCCGTTCCAAGCGCTGCCGAATGGCTTCGGTCACGGGCCCGGATATTTCCCGGGAGGCTCCTCCACCAGGAAACTCAATCAGTTGCATCCGGGGTAAGGTTGCGCCGGCAATGGCGCGTTGGGGCAAGGTCAGCAGACGATACTTTCCCGATTCGGCGTTCCACCAGGTCTCGAGGGCTGGGGTAGCCGTACCCAGAAGGATGGGAACCTGGCGCTGCTGTGCCCGTACCAGTGCCACGTCACGGGCGGAATAGCGCAACCCCTCCTGCTGCTTGTAAGAAGTATCATGTTCCTCGTCCACGACGATCAGCCCCAGTTTTGGCATGGGGCAAAAGACAGTGGAGCGGGTCCCGAGCACGACGGCGGCCTCTCCGTTCTGTGCTGCAAGCCAGCGCACCGCCCGCTCCTTTTCTCCCAGGGCGCTATGCATGCAAACCAGAGGCACGCCGTGCAGGCGCTGGCGAAAGCGCATTTCCAGTTGTGGGGTAAGATTGATTTCAGGCGTCAGGATCAACGCCTGGAATCCCTGAGAGACCAGCGCGCGTATCAATTGAAGGTAGACTTCCGTCTTGCCGCTTCCGGTGATTCCAAATAACAAATAGGCGTCGAAATGCCCCACCCGCGACAGAACGGCATCGATAGCCTCCTGCTGTGCCGAGTTGAGCGCAGGTGCCGCTTCCACGGGGACTTCGGGCAGAGGCTTGCGTCGTCGCGGAGGGGACCAGGGGGTCTTTTTGCGCAAGGCCGGCGGCAGCGCGTTCAATACCACGGCGCCCAGCGGGTGGTGGTAGTAGTCGCTGCAAAAGCGCAACAGTCGCAAGTCGTCGTGGGACAGGGGGGGGAGATCACGCCAGAGGGTACTGATGGCGCGGAGCTGATGGGAGGGAACTTCAGGAGGGTGTCCTACCCCCATGATGACCCCGGTTTTTTCACCTGTGCCAAAAGGCGCCAGCACACGACGTCCAATGTCGTCTTCAGTGGCCTGCGGCGCCTCGTAATCAAACAGGCGGTTCAAAGGAAGATCAAACGCGATTTTAACGGTGGGCATGGTGTGGAATGTCAAGGGCTCCCGGACGGTAATCCCACCCCTACCAGGTTGTGGATAACTCTGTTCATAAGTCCCGGGGGCCGCGAGAATCCGAGCCTTCAGGGGACCCCCACCTTACCGTACCTTTCCGGGCGTTTTAATAAAGTTATTTATAAACAATGCGTTATGTTCTAATGTAACAGAACAGCTTGATTCTTAAACGATTGTTACCGAAGACTTACAATTGTGCATAAGCACAATGACGAGAGGCGCAATTCGGACTCTTTGTCAATGGGAATCGCGACTCAGGGAGTGTACGGCATCCACGAGGACAGCCACGTGTTCGGGATCGGTAAAGCGCGAAATCCCATGGCCCAAATTGAAAACATGTCCAGGGCCTGGACCAAACCCCGCCAGCACGCTTGCCACTTCCCGACGAATGGCTTCGGGGGGGGCAAACAGGACGGCGGGATCCATATTGCCTTGCAATGCAACACGCTCCCCGATGCGACGTCGGGCCTGGGCCATGTCCACCGTCCAATCCAATCCCACGGCATCGAAACCGGCATCGGCGATAGACTCCAGCCAGAGTCCTCCCCCTTTGGTGAAAACAATGCTGGGAACGCGGCGTCCGTCCGCATGCCGTGTCAGCCCAGCGGCGATACGGGTGAGGTAAGCCAGGGAAAACTCCTGGTAGGCCGCCGGTGTCAATGTTCCGCCCCAGGTGTCAAAAACCATGACTGCCTGTGCACCTGCTGCAATCTGGGCATTCAGATACAGGATGACCGCTTCGGTCGTCACGTCGAGAATGCGGTGGAGCAGATCGGGGCGGCGGTACAGCATCCCCTTGATATGCCGAAAGTCTTCCGAACCCCCGCCTTCCACCATGTAACACGCCAGGGTGAACGGGCTGCCCGAAAACCCTATCAGGGGGACGGAACCCGCCAGGGCGCGTTTGATCTGACTGACCGCATCCAGGACATAACGCAAGTGTTCCGTAGGATCTGGAGCAGTCAGGTTGCGTACTTCCCACTCATCGCGCAAGGGCCGTTCAAGCTTTGGGCCTTCTCCTTCCGCGAAATACAGGCCCAGTCCCATGGCGTCGGGAATGGTCAGGATATCTGAAAACAGGATGGCGGCATCCAGCGGGTAACGTGCCAGGGGCTGTAACGTGACTTCGGTCGCCAGGTCGGGGTTTTTGCACAAGTCGAGAAAACTGCCTGCGCGTGCGCGCGTCGCGTTGTATTCCGGCAGGTAACGTCCCGCCTGTCGCATGATCCACAGTGGGGTATAGGATGTCGGTTGGCGCAACAGCGCCTTCAGGAAGGTATCGTTATGCAACATGCTGGCCTACTCAGCGCGGAAGGTCGGAACGACCCATCAGGAACTCATCCATGGCCCGGGCGGCCTGGCGGCCTTCCCGGATTGCCCATACCACCAGCGATTGGCCACGTCGCATGTCGCCAGCAGAAAACACCTTGGGAATGGAGGTCTGGTACTGATCCGTGTTGGCAGCGACGTTTCCACGGCCATCGAGGGTCACGCCCAGTTGCGTCAACAATCCCTCATGAACAGGATGCAGGTAACCCATGGCCAATAGTACCAGGTCCGCCTGGATTTCAAATTCCGAATCCGGCACTTCGGACATGGTCATCTGCCCTTGGAGGTCTTTTTTCCACTCCAGTCGTACCGCACGCAATTGGGAAACCCGTCCATCCACGCCCTTGAATGACTTGGTCGCCACGCTCCAGTCCCGGTTGCACCCTTCCTCCTGGGAAGAGGATGTCCTGAGTTTCATGGGGTAATTGGGCCAGACCAGCGGTTTGTTTTCCTGTTCGGGGGGGCGCGGCATCAGCTCGAACTGGGTGACGGAAGCGGCCCCCTGGCGTATCGAGGTCCCCACGCAGTCTGATCCGGTATCGCCCCCTCCAATGACCACCACATGCTTGCCGGTGGCCAGGATCTGGCTGGCCACCTGATCGCCGGCGTTGCGACGGTTTTGTTGTGGCAGGAAGGACATGGCGAAATGAATCCCTTCCAGCTCCCGTCCGGGGACGCCCAGATCCCGGGGATGTTCGGAACCTCCCGTGAGCAGTACGGCATCGAAGTCGGTGACCAGTTGCAGGGCGGGCAGCGTGACCCCGACGTGCTGGGAAGTGCGGAATTCGACGCCTTCGGCCTGCATTTGCTTCTGACGGCGGTCAATCCAGTGCTTTTCCATTTTGAAATCGGGAATGCCGTAACGCAGCAACCCACCGATCCGGTCATTTTTCTCGAATACCACCACCTGGTGTCCTGCACGCGCAAGCTGCTGGGCGGCCGCCAGGCCGGAAGGTCCTGAACCGATGATGGCAACCTTTTTTCCGGTATGGCGTGTCGACGGTTGGGGAAGGACCCAGCCTTCTTCCCAGCCCTTGTCGATGATCGCATGTTCGATGTTCTTGATGGTCACGGCATCGTTATTGATGTTGAGCACACAGGCAGCTTCGCAGGGCGCTGGGCAGACGCGGCCGGTAAATTCGGGAAAATTGTTGGTGGAGTGCAGGACATCCAGCGCTTCCTTCCAGTACCCCCGGTACACCAGGTCATTCCAGTCGGGAATGATGTTGTTGACAGGACAACCGGTCTGGCAGAAGGGAATGCCGCAGTCCATGCAGCGGGCCCCCTGCCGGCTGACCTCTGCTTCGGCCATCGGCACCGTGAATTCGCGATAGAAATGAATGCGTTCTTCCGGAGGCAACGACTGCGGATCCTGCCGCGTGATTTCCATGAAGCCCGTGATCTTACCCATGGTGTTCTGCTCTCTGCCCATTGTCCTGTTGTTTCTCGACGGCCAGCTCCATCAGTGCACGCCGGTATTCCATGGGCATGACCTTGACGAACAGCCCACGATAATGGTCCCAGCGTTGCAGTACCGTGCGGGCCCGATCGCTGTTGGTGTAATGCAGATGGGTTTCAATCAGCCGTTTCAGAAGAACCGAGTCACGTTCTCCCAGGTGGTTCACTTTGACCTTGCCGTGCGAATCCAGGTTGCCGCGGGATTCCTCGGAAGCGTCATCCTCCTCCGGCACGGGTTCGAGCTCCACCATGGCCAGATTGCAACGTTGTTCGAAGTCGCCTGCCTCATCCAGCACATACGCCACCCCGCCGCTCATACCAGCAGCGAAATTGCGCCCCGCTTCACCCAATACCACCACTGTCCCGCCGGTCATGTATTCGCAGCCGTGGTCCCCGACACCTTCCACGACGGCCGTTGCCCCCGAGTTGCGCACGGCAAACCGTTCGCCTGCGACACCGCGGAAATAGCACTCGCCGGAGATGGCACCATACAGCACCGTGTTTCCCACAATGATGTTTTCTTCAGCACGAATGGGGCATTCTGCGGGCGGATAAATGACAATGCGACCGCCGGAAAGACCCTTGCCCACGTAGTCGTTGGCTTCGCCCTCCAACTCGAGCGTGACGCCGTGGGCCAGGAATGCTCCGAAACTCTGGCCTGCAGTGCCCTTTGCCCGCACGACGATGGTGTCATCCGGCAACCCGGCATGGCCATGACGCCGGGCCACTTCACCGGACAACATGGCGCCGATCGTGCGGTGCACGTTGCGGACGGCCGTTTCAATGATGACGGGGCGGCGCTGTTCGATGGCTTCACGGGATTGCGTGATCAAGGCAAGATCCAGTGCCTGTCCGAGCCCATGGTCCTGGCGTTCCTTCCAGGAACGCGCCACATCAGCCGGCATGTCCGGGCTGTGGAAAATCCTGGAAAAATCGAGTCCACGCGCCTTCCAGTGGGAAATGCCTTCACGCATGTCGAGCCGATCGACACGTCCGATCATATCGTCAAACTTGCGGAAGCCCATCTGGGCCATGTATTCCCGCACTTCCTCTGCGACAAAGAAGAAGTAATTGATCACATGCTCGGGCTGCCCGTTGAATTTACGAGTCAATTCGGGGTCCTGGGTTGCAATCCCGACGGGGCAGGTGTTGAGATGGCATTTGCGCATCATGATGCAGCCTTCCACGACGAGGGGGGCAGTGGCAAAACCAAACTCGTCGGCACCCAGCAGCGCACCCACGACCACATCCCGACCGGTTTTCATCTGTCCGTCCGCTTGGACGCAGATGCGTCCTCGCAAGCGGTTCAACACCAGCGTCTGCTGGGTTTCGGCAAGGCCCAGTTCCCAGGGGGAGCCCGCATATTTGATGGAAGACAGGGGAGAAGCCCCCGTGCCGCCATCATGCCCTGAAATGGTGACATGGTCGGCATGTGCCTTGGATACCCCGGCAGCAACTGTCCCTACCCCCACTTCCGACACCAGTTTGACGCTGATCCGTGCCTGCGGATTCACATTCTTGAGGTCGTGAATCAGTTGCGCCAGATCCTCGATGGAATAAATGTCATGGTGTGGCGGCGGCGAAATCAGGCCGACTCCTGGCACGGAATGACGCAGTTTGCCAATGTATTTGCTGACTTTATGCCCAGGAAGCTGGCCCCCTTCGCCGGGCTTGGCACCTTGTGCCATCTTGATTTGAATGTCGTCGGCATTGACCAGATATTCCGTCGTCACGCCAAAACGACCGGAAGCCACCTGCTTGATGGCCGAGCGCATGGAATCGCCATTGGGCATGGATTTGAAGCGTTGGGGGTCTTCCCCACCCTCGCCCGTGTTGGACTTGCCGCCGATGCGGTTCATGGCAATGGCCAGCGTGCTGTGCGCCTGGTGGGAAATGGATCCCAGGGACATGGCGCCCGTGGCAAAGCGCTTGACGATGGACTGGGCTGGCTCCACTTCCGATAACGGGATCGGCTGCTCGGCCGGCTTGAGTTCGAACAGGCCACGCAGGGTCATGAGACGCAGCGACTGGTCGTTGATGGCCTTGGCATACTCACGGTAGGCGCTGTAGCTGCCGGTACGCGTGGCATTCTGAAGCTTGGCAATGCTGTCAGGGGTCCACATGTGTGCTTCGCCACGAATGCGATAGGCATATTCACCGCCCGTGTCGAGGGCATCGCGGTAGAGCGGGGCATCCGAAAAGGCCAGGGTATGCAATCGCAAGGTTTCTTCGGCAACCTCGGTAAGGCCGATGCCTTCCACCGTGCTGGCAGTTCCAGTGAAATACTGGGCGATGAAGGCTGAATTGAGCCCCACGGCCTCAAATATCTGGGCACCACAATAAGACTGGTAAGTGGAAATGCCCATTTTGGACATGACTTTGAGCAGTCCCTTGGAAATGGCCTTGATGTAGCGCTTGCAGGCATCCTTCGCGTCCAGGTCGGACGGGAGATGGCGGTCCATGGTGTGCAGCGTTTCGTAGGCGAGATACGGGTGAACGGCTTCCGCGCCATATCCGGCAAGCAGGGCGAAATGATGTACTTCACGGGCAGAGCCTGTTTCCACCACCAGGCCGGTGCTGGTACGCAATCCATTGCGCACCAGGTGGTGATGTACAGCGGCCGTGGCCAGCAATGCTGGAATGGCCACCTGCCGGGCGCTCAGATCCCGATCGGACAGGACCAGGATATTGCTGCCCTGCTGGACGGCCGACAACGCTGCCTGGCAGAGACGATCCAGGGCATGGGTCATTCCGGCAGCACCTTCCGTGACGGGATAGCACATGGAGACTGTGATGGAACGGAACTGGCCGTGCGTGAGGGTCGCCACATTCCGGATGGTTTCCATCTCGCCAGAGGAAAGTACGGGCTGGCTGGCTTCCAGCCTTGGCTGCGGTTTTGCGCCGTCTACCCAGAGAAGGTTGGGCCGGGGGCCGATAAAGGAGACCAGCGACATCACCAGTTCTTCACGGATCGGATCAATCGGCGGATTGGTCACCTGGGCAAACAATTGCCGGAAATACTGATAGAGGGACTTGGGCCGGTTGGAAAGAATGGCGAGCGGGGTGTCATCCCCCATGGAACCAACGGCTTCCTGCCCGGAAGTGGCCATGGGAACGAGCAGGAACTTGAGTTCTTCCTCGGTGACGCCAAAGGCTTGCTGGCGGTCCAGCAGGGAGGCCTGGGCGGGGGGTGGCGGCAAAGCGCTGTCCGGCAGGTCTTCAATGCGTGTCTGCGTGCTGGAGACCCACTGGCGGTAGGGGTGCTGCCGGGCAAGCTGCGCCTTGAGCTCGGCGTCACTGATGATGCGTCCCTGCTCCAGATCGATCAGGAGCATCTTTCCGGGCTGCAAACGCCACTTCTTCACGATTTTGTTCTGCGGGATCTGCAATACCCCCATTTCGGAGGCCATCAGCACCAAATCGTCACTGGTCTGCAGATAGCGCGCGGGACGCAAGCCGTTACGGTCCAGTGTGGCGCCAATCTGTCGTCCATCCGTGAATGCCACTGCGGCAGGACCATCCCAGGGTTCCATCAGGGCGGCGTGGTATTCGTAATAGGCACGACGCTCCTCGTCCATCAGCGGGTTGCCGGCCCAGGCTTCCGGAATGAGCAGGGTCATGGCCTGTGCCAATGAATACCCTCCTGCCACCAGCAGTTCGAGCGCGTTGTCAAAGCAGGCGGAGTCCGATTGTTCTTCCACGATCAGGGGCCAGATTTTGCCCAGATCGTCCCCCAACAGGGTGGAAGCCATGGCGCCGCGCCGGGCCGCCATCCAGTTCACGTTGCCACGGAGGGTGTTGATTTCGCCGTTATGGGCGATCATGCGAAAAGGATGGGCCAGATCCCAGGTCGGGAATGTGTTGGTGGAAAACCGCTGGTGCACGAGGGCCAGCGCCGAAACCAGTTCCGGGTCATCCAGGTCAAGGTAAAAATGTCCCACCTGGTCTGCCAGCAGCATGCCCTTGTAGACGATCGTGCGGGAAGACAGGGAAGGCATGTAAAACCATTTGCGATCAATACCTTCCTGCGAGACCTGATGTTCGGCGCGTTTGCGCAGCACGAACAGCTTGCGTTCAAATGCGTGGCGGTCCATCGCTTCCGGCCGCGCCAGGAAAACCTGCCGGATGACCGGTTCCACCAGCTTGACGCTCTCCCCCAGACCGCTGTTGTCCGTGGGCACGTCGCGCCAACCCAGAACAGTCTGACCTTCTTCCCGTGCGCAACTTTCCAGGATGGATTCGCAGGTTGCGCGGGCAGCCGGGTCCCGGGGCAGGAATACCATGCCAACGGCGTACCCGCCTTCTGGCGGCAACGAAAAACCCAGTCGTGCCGTTTCCTTGCGCAGGAACGCATCCGGCATCTGAATCAGGATCCCGGCGCCATCGCCAGCGAGGGGATCGGCTCCGGTGGCCCCCCGGTGGGTCAGGTTTTCCAGGATCTGGAGCCCTTGCCGGACAATGGCATGGCTCCGAACGCCTTTTATGTGGGCCACAAAACCCACGCCGCAGGCATCATGTTCGAGGGCAGGGTCATACAGGCCCTGTCGGGGCGGTATTGAAGGGTGAATCAATCGAGTAACCTCAGCGTTTCAAATGGTCAGAAGCCCGGGGATGCCGGAGTCAAATCGCAGGCGCAGGCAGGACTATGCGTGTACGCACCGGGCATAGGATGATACAGCTATCCCCCTGATGGGGCAAGATTTACCCGGGAGCGGCGCCGGGATTTTCGATGAAACGGCTCTGACCGGGGGTGAGAATCGCCGTGACCTCCTCCAGCGGAGCCTCTGCAGTCAGGACGGCTTCCCCCAGGCGCTTGAGCAGGACAAAACGGATCCTGCCGGCATCCACCTTCTTGTCGGAGGCCATCCAGGCAAGGTAGCGGGAGGCCCCGAAATCAGGCGCTTGCGTGGGCAACCCGGCGCGACGGATCAGGTTTTCGATACGGTCCAGTGCTGCTTTATCGATCCAGCCCATTCGTTCGGACAAGGCCGCTGCGAGAAGCATGCCGGCTGCAACCGCCTCTCCGTGTAACCATGTGCCATAACCGGCACCGGTTTCAATGGCATGGCCAAATGTATGCCCCAGATTCAACAATGCCCTCAGGCCCGTGGTTTCAAACTCGTCCTGGGCAACCACTTCTGCCTTGTTGCGGCATGACACCAGGATCGCCTGCGCCAGGATCTCCGGGTCCCGTGCCATCAGGGCTTCGAGATGAAGGTCCAGCCAATCCAGGAAGGGCAGGTCACGGATCAGTCCGTATTTGATGATTTCTGCCACACCCGCCCGAAACTCCCGAACGGGCAGTGTATCGAGCGTTTGTGTGTCTGCCAGTACCAGGCGCGGCTGGTGAAATGCGCCGATCAGGTTTTTTCCGAGGGGGTGGTTGATCCCGGTTTTTCCTCCCACTGAGGAATCCACTTGCGCCAGCAGCGTGGTCGGAATCTGAATCAGAGGAACGCCCCGCAGGAAGGTGGCCGCGGCAAAGCCTGCCAAGTCACCCACAACTCCGCCACCCAGGGCGATGACAGTGGTTTTGCGCTCGCAACGATGGGAGAGCAGCGCATCGTGGATCGCATGCAGGGACTCACGGTTTTTATAGGTTTCGCCATCAGGCAGTATCAGGTCGAATGTGCGGACCCCGATTTCACGCAATGTCCGTTGCAAGGGTGCCAGATAATACCGGGCTACCGTGGTATTGGTGACGATGAAGGCATCCGGGCGCTCCAGATGGGCCTGGATGAGGTCGGCTTGCGATAACAGGCCGGGCCCGATCTGAATGGGATAGGAAGCCCCGGAAGCGTTAACGGTCAGAGTCTTCATGAACAGGTTGTTGCTCAATTTCGAGCTCCAGTTGCGTTACCAGTTTCTGGACGCTTTGATGGGCGGTATTGACAATGATGTGCGCCACGTCGCGATACAAGGGGTCACGCTCGTTGAAGAGCTCCTGCAGGCGCGCCCTGGGGTCCGGCGTTTGCAACAGGGGCCGGTTGCGGTCGTGACGGGTGCGTTGCCATAAATCGTCAGGGCAGGCGCGCAAATAAATGACGGTGCCGTGATGGCGCAATGCCGCACGGGTTTTGGCGCTCAGCACGGCCCCTCCCCCGGTGGCCAGTACGACGCCCTGGCGTTGCACCAGCTGCGACAGGACATCCTCTTCGCGGGTGCGAAAGCCCGATTCCCCTTCCAGCTCAAAAATGGTTGCTATCCGAACGCCGGTGCGTTCCTCGATTTCATGGTCCGAATCTATGAATTGAAGGTTCAGGCGGCGTGCCAAAGCACGTCCAATCGTGGTCTTTCCGGCCCCCATCAGCCCCACCAGAAAAAAATTGCGGTCTGCACTCATCTGCACATTGTATCCGAGGGACCCCTTATAATGCGGGGCAATCGACTTCAAAGTGCACTCAGTCAATGCGGATCCTTCTTGTTCCTTTGGCCATTCTGGCGACCCTGGGCCTGGTGGGGGTAGGCGTTATCGTGCTGGCGCTGGCACTGATTTATCCCAATCTGCCCAGCCTGGAAACCATGACCGATTACCGGCCCAAGGTGCCGTTACGGGTGTTTACTGCCGACGATCAACTGATCGGGGAATTTGGGGAAGAACGCCGTGCCGTGCTCAAGCTCAAGGCAGTTCCCTTGCGGATGCGCCAGGCGATTCTTGCTGCCGAGGATGATCGTTTTTACCAGCATGGCGCCGTGGATTACCAGGGGGTTTTGCGGGCAATGCTGGCCAACCTGTTTTCAGCCCGGGCCAAGGAAGGGGCCAGCACCATTACCATGCAGGTGGCCCGAAACTTCTTCCTGAGCAACGAGAAGACCTTTGCGCGGAAACTCTCTGAAGTGTTGCTGGCTTTCAAAATCGAAAGCAACCTGTCCAAAGACCAGATTCTGGAGCTTTACATCAACCAAATTTATCTTGGGCAACGTGCGTATGGTTTTGGTGCGGCTGCCTATGTCTATTATGGGCGTTCCCTGGATCAGTTGAGCATAGCGGAAATGGCGATGCTGGCCGGGCTGCCGAAAGCGCCTTCCCGCTACAACCCGATCGTCAATCCGAAACGGGCTGCCCTGCGGCAGCAATATGTGCTGCGGCGCATGCACGATCTCAAGTTCATCAATGATGCCGAATTCGAGCAAGCCCTGCGTGCACCTGGACGGGCCACTGCGTTTCACCCCGGTTTTTCGTTGAAGGCGGATTATGTGGCAGAAATGGCACGCCAGTACATGGTGCAGGCCTTTGGAGAAGATGTTTACAACAAGGGCTACAAAGTGGTGACCACTTTGCTGAAAGCAGACCAGGATGCCGCATACCAGGCCGTGCGTCAGGGGGTCATGGATTACGACCATCGCCACGGGTATCGCGGCCCTGAGGATTTCGCGGAACTGCCGGCGTCTGGGGGAGTTTCGGATGAGGAGCTCGAAGATGCCCTGTCGGATACGGAAATCAGCGACGATCTCTACCCCGGTGTGGTGGTGCAGGCATCCGACAAGGAAGTGCAGGCCTATGTCAAATCCACCGGAATGGTTTCCATTAAAGGCGAAGGGCTTTCTTTTGCCAAAAGTGCCCTTGCCGCCAATGCCCCCGGTGCCTTGAGGATCAGGCGCGGCGCGATCATCCGGGTCAGTCGCGGTCCTGGCGGAAGCTGGGAGATTACGCAGTATCCCGATGTGGAAGCCGCCCTGGTGTCTCTCGACAGCCACAATGGGGCCATTCGGGCCTTGGTGGGGGGATTTGATTTCTATCAGAACAAATTCAATCACGTGACCCAGGCGTTTCGCCAACCGGGGTCCAGCTTCAAACCCTTCATTTATTCCGCGGCCCTGGAAAAAGGCTTTACTCCGGCGACCCTGGTCAACGATACGCCCATCAGCATTACCGATCCTGCCATGAACAATGGGGAGCCCTGGGAGCCGCACAATTATGAAAACGAGTATCTGGGGCCCATCCGCTTGCGGGTGGGTTTGGCAAAATCCAAAAACATGATCGCCATTCGGGTGTTGCAGGCCATTACACCTGCCTATGCGCACCAGTACATCTTGCGATTCGGTTTCGATGGGGACAAGCACCCGCCCTATCTCAGCATGGCGCTCGGAGCAGGTGCGGCCAGCCCGCTGCAAATGGCCACGGCATATGCCGTATTTGCCAATGGGGGTTACAAGGTCACGCCCTACTATATTGACCGCGTGCTCGATGGACAAGGCAACGTGATCAGCAAAAACCACCCCCAAGCTGCCGGCGAGGGGGCGGAACAGGTGATTGATCCCCGCAATGCCTTTATCATGACGAGCATGATGCGTGACGTGATTCGCATGGGTACGGCAACGCGGGCACTGAGTCTCGGACGCAGTGACCTGGCGGGGAAAACGGGTACCACGAACGAGCACGTGGATGCCTGGTTTTCAGGGTTTCAGCCCAGCCTGGTGGCCATTGCCTGGGTAGGTTTCGACAAGCCGGCTTCGCTGGGGGCTCACGAAACAGGTGCCCAGGCCGCTTTGCCCATCTGGATTTCCTACATGGAACAGGCGTTGAAAACCATTCCGGAGAGCCCGCTGGTCATTCCCCCCGGCATCAATGTCGTCCCCATCAATCCCGAAACCGGGAAACTCGACCCAAGCGACAAAAATCGCGTGGATGAGTATTTTTATTCAGAACCTGTCCGCCTCAATTGATTTCCGGAGACCGCCATGGCATCGGGAAAACGCAATCATCATCGGGAGCATCTTGCCTACCTGGCGGCCCGCATTTTGGCCGAAGATGGTACCCAGGACTACGCTGCGGCAAAGCGTAAAGCTGCCCGCCAGGCAGGCGTTCCCAGCACCCAACAGCTTCCCGATAACCGGGAGATCGAAGCCGCGTTACGGAGCTGGCAGTCCCTCTACCAACGGGAACATCATGCGGAGTGTCTGTGGGAATTGCGTCATGTGGCCGTCGCGGCCATGACCCTGCTGGCACCGTTCAATCCCTGGCTGACGGGCTCCGTATTGACGGGTACTGCGGGACTCCACTCCGACATCAATCTGCAGCTGTTTACCGATGACGGGAAAGCCCTGGAGCTGTTTTTCATGAACCTGCAGCAGGATTGCCAGACCGGCTGTCGCCGGCTTCGCATCGGGGACCGTACCCTGGAAGCCAGCGTGTTCAGTTTCATCCTGCAGGGCATCCCGGTCAATGCGGTTCAGTTGCCCCTGGACGCGGAACGGGTCGTGCAAAAGACCGTCGATGGCCGGGTACTGGAAAGGGCACGGCGATCGCAAGTGGAATCCTTGCTGGAAACCTCTGCTACCCCGACGTGAGCAGTCGCGCCACCTGCAGGGCAAAATAGGTCAGGATGCCATCAGCGCCTGCGCGCTTGAAGGCCAGGAGGCTTTCGAGAATACACCGTTCATCCAGCCATCCCGCATCAATGGCGCCACGAAGCATGGCGTACTCTCCGCTGACCTGGTAGGCAAAAGTTGGCGCCCCGAACTGGTCCTTCACGCGACGGATGATATCCAGGTAGGGCAGACCAGGCTTGATCATGACCATGTCGGCACCTTCCGCCAAATCCAGTCCCACTTCCCACAGGGCCTCATCACTGTTGCCCGGATCCATCTGATACGTTTCCTTGCTTGCCTTGCCCAGATTTGCGGCCGATCCGACGGCGTCCCGAAATGGGCCATAAAATGCGGAGGCGTATTTTGCCGCATAGGCCAGTATCCGGGTGTGGATATGGTGCTGCGCATCCAGGGCTGCACGCAGTCGCCCCACTCTTCCGTCCATCATGTCGGAAGGGGCGACGATATCGGCACCGGCTTCCGCTTCCACCAGTACCTGGCGGATCAGCGCTTCGATGGTGGGCTCGTTGAGCACGTAGCCATTTTCGTCGATGATGCCGTCCTGGCCATGGAGGGTATAGGGATCCAGTGCCACGTCTGTGATCAGGCCCAGCTCCGGAAAATTGCGTTTGAGCTCACGCACGGTCCTGGGTAGCAGGCCTTCCGGATTCCAGGCTTCGCTGGCATCCAGGGACTTGAGGGAAGGCGCGATGACCGGAAACAACGCAATGGCAGGAATGCCAAATCGTAAGCACTTTTCGGCCGTGCTCATGAGCCTGTCGATACTTTGACGGTGTATGCCAGGCATAGAACCTATTGATTCTTCACGATTTTTTCCGTCGATGACAAAAACCGGGTAAATCAGGTCATCCACGCTCAGGCGATGCTCCTGCACCAGGCGCCGGCTGAAGGCATCACGACGGTTACGACGCATCCGGCGTCCCGGAAATTGGCCCAGGGTTTCCATACGCTGTCTCGATCAAAATGAAGTGAATGGGGGAACTTAACCGACTGGAGGGTACTCTGACAACTGGTTGGTGCGTTTCCCACCGCCTGCTTTCTCCCTAGAGCAGGCAATTGCCAGTTCATATGGCATGTTTCCCCCGCGTTCCCAAAAGAACGCGGGTTTTTTTTCAGCCTGCCGGACGCGGTTCGTACAACTGCGCAATGGCCGCTTCAGCCGCTTCCAACCCTTCCCGAGACATGCTGGAAAATGGAATTATTTCAATAGGTTGTAACGTGTTTTCAAGTGCCTTGCGGACCTCGTGGACCGTACTCATGCGTGCCCCCCGACCCAGCTTGTCGCTTTTGGTGAGCAGTATCACGACCGGTTTTTGGCTGGGCATAAACCAGTCCAGCAATTGACGGTCGAGCGGTGTCAGGGGATGGCGGATATCCATCAGCAGAACGAGCCCTTTCAGGGCATTGCGGTGCGCCAGGTAATCCGACAGGAGCAGTTGCCAGTGTTTTTTGACGGACAAGGGGACTTGTGCGAACCCATATCCCGGAAGATCCACCAGGAAACGTTCCGCGCCCAGGCTGAAAAAATTGATGTGTTGGGTTCTGCCAGGGGTCTTGCTGGTGAAGGCCAACCGGGATCTGTTGGATAACACGTTGATTGTACTTGATTTTCCAGCATTTGAGCGCCCGGCAAAAGCCACTTCGATGCCCTGGTCCGGGGGCAGGCTGGCCCAGTCCGCTGCGGTGGTGAAAAACTGGGCTTTTTGGAAAAAAGACACGGCTCAGGAGATCTGACTGAAAACCGTTTCGGCAGCGCTCAGGGTACGATCCAGCTCGGCAGGGCCGTGAACGCTGGAGACGAAACCGGCTTCGAATGCGGAAGGCGCAAGGTAAATGCCGGCTTCCAGCATGCCGTGAAAGAAACGCTTGAATCGTTCCTTGTCAGCCGTCATGACTTCACTGAGGTTGGAGGGAAGCGTTTCCCTGAAGTACAACCCGAACATGCCCCCCAGCGCACAGGTTGAGAGTGCAAAACCGCGCTGGCGGCCTGCTTCGGCAATGCCCTCGGTCACGGCCCGTGTCATGTCTCCCAAACGCTCGTACAAGCCGGAAGCCATGGCGAGCCGGAGGGTCGACAATCCCGCAGTGACGGCCACCGGGTTGCCTGACAACGTTCCCGCCTGGTAGACCGGCCCCACAGGGGCCAAGTGCTGCATGACATCCCGTCGCCCACCAAAAGCCGCCAGCGGCATGCCCCCGCCAATGACCTTGCCCAGCGTGGTGAGATCCGGGCGAATGCCGTAGAGGGATTGTGCTCCTCCCAGGGCGACGCGGAACCCTGTCATGACTTCATCGAAAATGAGCAGGGCCCCGTGCGCTTGCGTGAGCTGGCGCAGGTGGGACAGGAATGCCGGCCGGGGCAGCACCATGTTCATGTTGCCGGCCACAGGTTCAACGATGACTGCTGCAATGGTGTCCCCCTGTTGTGCAAACAGGGCATCGAGCTGGGCGATGTTGTTGTATTCCAGCACCAGGGTCTGTGCGGCGAGTTCCGCGGGTACTCCGCCCGAATCCGGCTGTCCGAAGGTCAGGGCTCCCGAACCGGCCTTGACCAGCAGGGCGTCTCCATGGCCGTGATAGCAACCTTCGAATTTCACGATGGCAGTGCGTCCTGTAAAGCCGCGTGCAAGACGAATGGCACTCATGGTGGCCTCGGTCCCGGAACTGGTCAGGCGAACCTGTTCGATGGAGGGCACGAGCTGGCAAATCAGTTCGGCGAGTTCGGTTTCCAGTTCTGTCGGGGCGCCAAAACTCAGGCCACGGTCTGCGGCCGCTTTCACGGCCGCAATGACATCGGGATGGGCATGTCCATGCAAAAGGGGCCCCCAGGAACAGACATAGTCCACGTATTCCTTTTCATCGGCATCCCAGACGCGAGGTCCGGCGCCACGAACGAAAAACCGCGGGCTTCCGCCCACTGCCCGGAAAGCACGCACGGGTGAGTTGACACCGCCCGGAATCCGTTTCTGGGCACGTTCGAAAAGCTGGTCGTTACGACTGGACATGGGATTCACCAAAATAAGCGTTGAAATGTCGTGCGGCGGCGGTAATGTCCGGGGCATCGAACAGGGCGGAAACGACGGCAACGGCGTCGATGCCGGTCTTTACCAGCGCGTCCATATGGGGCAGGGTAATCCCCCCGATGGCCACGACGGGAATACGGAGTTGCTGCTTTGCGTCGTGCAACAGGGAAAGGGGGGCACGGGTGGCGGCGGGTTTGGTTGGAGAGGGAAACATGCTGCCAAAAGCAACGTAATCTGCGCCCCGCAGTTCTGCGGCCTGGGCACGCTGGAGGGAATCATAGCAGGAGATCCCCACTAAAAGTGAGTGCTTACTATTGCCGAATTCCTTATCTTCTGTTTCTTCATCATGAAGCCCCAGATGAACTCCTGTCGCCTGGCAGGTTTGGGCCAACCCCCGATCATCATTGACGATAAAGTGCACTCCCTGGGCAGCGCACTGGGCTGCCAAGGCTCTTGCCTGCTGCAATCGCATGGCGGGGACGAGGGATTTGGCCCGGTACTGCAGGAGCTTCACGCCACCATCGATGGCCTGTTGTACCCGATGCTGCAACTGATGGGTATCCGGAATGTCCGGCGTGATGGCATACAACCCCCGAATGGGGGAACGTTCAGTGTACATCGCTGGCAGGGGGTTCTTCGCGCGCCCAGAAAAGACGATCCGGAATGGGCTGCCCCATTCCCAGTCGAAATCCATCCTTGAGTGTCTGCCAGGTGTATTCCTGCGCTTCGGCCACTGCCTCGGCCATCTCGAGCCCCTGCGCCAGGCCGGCGGCGATGGCGGAACTGAGGGTGCAACCCGAACCATGGTAGCTGCCCATCAGTCGTTCCCATCCATCCGAGCGGATCACTCCTTCGCGACCGTACAGGGTATTGATGACTTGGGAAGAATTGCTGTGCGTTCCCGTAATCAGCACGTATTCGCAACCCGTTTCCATCACCAGACGCGCAGCTTCCGCCAGATCGGGATGCCCTTCTTCCGGGGGATCATCATAGGCAATGCGCAAAATCTCCAGTGTATTGGGCGTCACAATGGTGGATTGGGGAATGATCAGTTCACGCAGGGCGGACAGCATGTCTTCAGAAGCCAGTTCGTCCCCCCGACCACTGGACAGAATGGGATCCAGCACCAGTGGTACTTCAGGGTAGTCGGAAACAATCTCGGCGATGGCGGCGATGGCTTCCACGCTGCCCAGGACGCCCAGTTTGAATACGGCCACCGGGACGTCTTCCAGGATGCAACGGGCCTGATCTGCCACCCATTCCGCATCCAGGGCAAAAATGTCTTCCACACCGGTGGTGTCCTGGATGGTCACGCCCGTGACAACGGACAAGGGGTGACAACCCATGCTGGCAAGCGTCAGGACGTCGGCCTGCAAGCCGGCACCGCCGCTGGGATCAGTGGCTGCGAATACCAGAACGGCGGGTGGAGAAGGCGTCATGAGTGAAAGTTGCTCTTACGGATTTCAGGTTTTATGATGCGAGGCTAATGACCATTCTAACTCAATTCCAGGAAAACCATGGATGCTGTCACCGGGTACAAAACCTACCTTTGCCTGATTTGCGGATATATCTACGACGAGGAACTGGGTGCACCGGATGATGGCATTCCGCCCTATACACGCTGGGAAGATGTTCCAGTGAACTGGGTATGTCCGGAATGCGGCGCACGCAAGGAAGATTTCGAACTGATTGAAATCTGAACGCGTCTATCCGGCCGTCCAGTTGACCCACCCCATGGTACTGGTTCCCAGTACGACGATTCCGAAGAGAATGCGATAACCGGCAAATACCGTGAAACGGTGGTGGCTGACGAACCGCAGCAAGGCACGCACTGTGAGGAAGGCAAAAACAAAAGAAAACAGGGAGCCGACGGCAAACAGCCCCAGGTCTTCCCTTTGGAATAAATGGTGGTATTTCACGACTTCGTGCAATGTGGCAGCAAACAGGGTCGGTATCGCCAGGAAAAATGAAAATTCGGTGGCTGCGGTACGTGACAATCCGAAATACAGTCCCCCCATGATGGTGGCGCCGGACCGGGAGGTGCCTGGAATCAGCGCTGCCGCCTGACAGAATCCGATCTTGAGTGCCAGGCGCCAGTCCATGGCATCGAGGTTGTCCAGCGCCACGCGCTGTTGCCGGCGTTCGACCCAGAGAATGACAAAAGCGCCCAGGATGAAGGCGAGCGCCACGGGGACCGGGGCAAACAGGTATTTCTTGATGCGGCCCGCCAGGAGCAGCCCCAACACTGCTGCCGGCATAAAAGCCACCAGAAGGTTGAAAACAAAGCGTTGCGCCGTGCGGTCGCTGGGCAGCCCCCTTACCACGGACACCACTTTAGTCCGGTATTCCCAGCAGACCGCCAGGATCGCGGCAAACTGGATGACGATTTCAAATACCTTGCCTTTTTCGTCATTGAAATCGAGCAGACTGCCCGCCAGGATCAGGTGGCCGGTGCTGGAAACCGGCAGAAACTCCGTCAGACCTTCCACAATGCCCAACAAGGCCGCCTTGCCCAGCAGTAACACATCCATGGACGTCACACCTTGCGGTAGAGCTCAGCGCCCTTATCCAGGAATTCACTGGCTTTTTCCACCATTCCCCTATGGAGTGCTTCCTGCTCGGCCACACCTTGGCGCGCGGCGTATTCCCGAACATCCTGGGTAATTTTCATGGAACAGAAATGAGGGCCGCACATGGAGCAGAAATGCGCAAGTTTCGCGCCTTCCTGAGGCAGGGTTTCGTCGTGGAATTCGCGCGCCTTGTCAGGATCCAGCCCCAGATTGAACTGGTCATCCCAGCGAAATTCGAAGCGTGCCTTGGAAAGGGCATTGTCACGCAACTGGGCGCCGGGATGCCCCTTGGCCAGGTCAGCTGCGTGGGCGGCAACCTTGTAGGCCATGATGCCGTCCTTGACGTCACTTTTGTCGGGCAGCCCCAAGTGTTCCTTGGGCGTGACGTAACAGAGCATTGCAGTACCGTACCAGCCAATCATGGCAGCACCGATGGCGGAGGTGATGTGGTCGTATCCAGGCGCAATATCCGTGGTCAGCGGGCCCAGGGTATAGAAAGGGGCTTCCTTGCATAGCTTGAGCTGAAGCTCCATATTTTCCCTGATTTTGTGCATGGGGACGTGCCCCGGACCTTCGATCATGGTCTGCACATCGTGTTTCCAGGCAATTTCAGTGAGTTCTCCCAGGGTAGCCAGTTCTGCAAACTGGGCTTCGTCATTGGCGTCGTAGATCGAGCCGGGACGGAGGCCGTCTCCCAGCGAAAAGCTGACATCGTAGGATTTCATGATGTCGCAAATATCTTCAAAATGGGTGTACAAAAAGCTTTCCCGATGGTGGGCAAGACACCATTTGGCCATGATGGACCCGCCACGTGAAACGATTCCGGTCATGCGCGATGCCGTCATGGGAATATGGGCCAGGCGCACGCCCGCATGGATGGTGAAGTAGTCCACGCCCTGCTCAGCCTGTTCGATGAGGGTGTCGCGGAACATTTCCCAGGTGAGTTCTTCAGCGCGTCCCTCCACCTTTTCAAGGGCCTGGTAAATGGGGACAGTTCCAATGGGTACCGGCGCATTGCGGATGATCCATTCCCGCGTTTCGTGAATGTTCTTGCCGGTGGAAAGGTCCATGACCGTGTCGCCGCCCCAACGGATGGCCCAGGTCATTTTTTCCACTTCTTCCTGAATGCCGGAACTGATGGCGGAGTTGCCAATGTTGGCATTGATCTTGACCAGGAAGTTACGACCGATGATCATCGGTTCGGATTCCGGGTGATTGATGTTGGCCGGTATGATGGCACGGCCACGGGCAACTTCCTCACGCACGAATTCCGGGGTGATCTGTGCCGGAATCGAGGCTCCCAGGGCTTCTCCCGCATGCTGGGTTCCCAGCAACCGGGCCATGGCCCCTCCCTGTTGTCGCAGTGCTGCCAGCATCTCTTCCCGCCGGCAGTTTTCGCGGATGGCAATGAATTCCATTTCAGGGGTGATGATGCCCTGTCGGGCGTAATGCATCTGGGTGACATTCTTTCCTGCGATCGCGCGCCGGGGTTGGCGTTGCAGGCGAAAACGCAGGGCTGCCAACGCGGGATCGGCAAGGCGCGCCTGGCCGAAGGCTGACGTGGGCCCATCCAGGGCTTCCGTGTCCTGGCGTTCCCCGATCCAGTTTTCACGCAGTGGCGGGAGCCCCGAACGGATGTCGATGCTTGCCTCCGGGTCCGTATAGGGGCCGGAAGTGTCGTAAACCGTGATGGGGGGATTGGATTCCGCACCCAGGGCGCTGGGGGTGTCGGATTGGCTGATTTCACGCATGGGAACACGCAGGTCGGCGCGACTGCCGGGAACGTAAATCTTGCGTGAACGGGGCAAGGGTGCGATGGACGCCTTGTCCACCTGGGCAGTTTCAGCAAGGAATTTTGGGTTTGCGTTCATTCGAGGACTCCGATAATTAACCGTTCAACGCCTGACGTAGCTTGGCGTAATCCAGTTCTTTTTCCCATCGGGAAATGACGATGGTGGCTACGCCGTTGCCGATGAAGTTCGTGATGGCGCGGGCTTCTGACATGAACCGGTCAATGCCCAGAATCAATGCCAGTCCCGCTACCGGGATGGAAGGAACAACGGCCAGGGTGGCGGCCAGGGTAATGAAGCCTGCACCGGTGACGCCGGAAGCCCCCTTGGACGTCAGCATGGCGACCAGCAGGAGTGTCAGTTGCTGGCGCAATGTCAAATCGATGTTCAATGCCTGGGCCACAAACAATGCTGCCATGGTGAGGTAGATATTGGTGCCGTCAAGATTGAAGGAGTAGCCGGAAGGCACCACCAGTCCCACGACGGATTTTGGACAGCCTGCGGTCTCCAGGCGATTCATCAGGGGCACCAGCGCAGATTCGGACGAGGAGGTTCCCAGGACGGTGAGCAGTTCTTCCTTGATATAGAAGAGAAACTTGAGGATGTTGAAACCCGTGAGTGCACCCACGGTGCCCAGGATGCCAAAGATGAAAATCAGGCAGGTGAGGTAGAAACTTCCCATGAGAGACATGAGGGGTGCCAGGGCTGCCACGCCATATTTGCCGATGGTAAATGCCATGGCACCACCCGCCCCAAGGGGGGCCAGCTTCATGATGACATTCATCATGCCAAACAGGACATGGGAGATTTCCGTGATCAGGCGCTGCAGGGAGCTCGCGGAAGATCCCAGGCGGCTCAGGGCCCAGCC
>JAKBAT010000058.1 GCA_021808815.1 Pseudomonadota bacterium | reverse complement strand
AAGTTCTGGATGTCCGTCCCCTGACCACCCTCTGTGATTACATGATCATCGCCAGCGCAGACTCCACCCGTCAGACCAAGGCGCTTGCACGCAATGTGCAGGAAGAACTGGTCCGCCAGGGCGTTATCCAGCAGGGGATTGAGGGAGAACAGGGAGGAGAGTGGATTCTGGTTGACCTGGGGTCGGTCGTGGTTCACATCATGCAACCGGCCACCCGCGAGTACTACAACCTCTCAGAGCTCTGGGGCGGGTTTTCGGCGGTCCCCCGCCGGGCCGCCGCCAACGGTTGACGGGTTGAAAATCAGGATCATCACTTTGGGCCACCGCATGCCGCGGTGGATCATGGAAGCCACGCAGGAATACCTGCAACGGATGCCACGCGAATATCCGGTGGAGCTCATTGAAATAAAACCTGATTCACGCATGACTGGACGAACCACCGAACAAATCCTGGAAGCCGAATCCCAGCGCATCCTGACGCACGTGGGAGAAATGCCGGCTTATGCCCTGGATGAACGGGGGCAATGCTGGACAACGATGGACCTGGCCACCACATTGCAAAACACCCAGCGTGATGCCTCCGGCCTCTGTTTCATCATCGGAAGTGCAGACGGGCTGCATCAACGCATCAAGACACAGGCCAGGGGCCTCGTTGCACTCTCCCGCATGACGCTTCCCCATGGCATGGTGCGCGTCATATTGTCCGAGCAACTGTACCGTGCCAGCATGGTGCTGAAAGGACACCCCTATCACCGCGAATGACCCGACCATGATTTACCTGGCTTCCAACAGCCCGCGCCGCAGTGAACTACTGACTCTCATGGGCATCGATCATTCTATCCTCATGCCGGAAGATGGCTCGGAAGCCATCGACGAAACACCCTTGGCAGGAGAAATCCCGCTAACCTACACTGAGCGCCTGGCGCAGGCGAAAGCCCTTGCCGGATGGCAGCGTCTTGAAAGAAACCTTCTGCCCCCCCATCCGGTTCTGGCAGCCGACACCACCGTCACCATCAATGGGCAAATCCTTGGAAAACCAGCAAATGAAAGCGAGGCCGCTCACATGCTGCAGCAGCTTTCCGGCACCATGCATCGTGTCATTACAGCGGTTGCCATGATCTATCAACCCATGCTGGAATGCCGTATTTCCATCACCCGGGTATGGTTCCGTCCGCTTTCAGATCGTGATATACGCATCTTCACGGATACTGGCGAATATCGCGACAAGGCTGGTGGCTACGGAATCCAGGGCCATGCTGCCCGTTTTATCGAACGTATCGACGGCAGCCCCAGTGGTGTTATGGGTCTTCCATTATTTGAAACGGATCAACTGCTGACTTTGTTTGGAAGAGGCGTACAGTGAACAACCAGATTCTGGTCAATATCACGCCCCAGGAAACCCGTGTGGCCATCATGGAACTGGGCGTGCCGCAGGAAATTCACGTGGAACGCACGTCAGCACGGGGATTGGTGGGAAACATCTATCGCGGTCGGGTGGCCAGGGTGTTGCCAGGCATGCAATCGGCCTTCATCGACCTCGGTCTGGAGCGCGCCGCATTCTTGCACGTGGCAGACATCTGGACCCCCCGGCATTCCGATGAACCCGTACGTCCGATCGAACAAATCCTCTCGGAAGGGCAGCCCGTGATCGTTCAGGTCACCAAGGATCCCATCGGAACCAAGGGCGCACGTCTTTCCACCCAAATCGGCATTGCAGGGCGTTATCTGGTTTACCTGCCACAGGAAAGCCATATCGGCGTATCCCAACGCATCGAAAGCGAGGAGGAACGCAATCAATTGAGGGAACGCTTCCAGAGCCTCATTCCTGCCGAAACCCAAGGTGGCTTCATCGTGCGCACGGTTGCCGAATCCACTTCAGACAAGGAGCTGCTGAAGGATCTTCAGTACCTCACGCAACTCTGGTCCGACATCCAGTACAACTGCACCCAGTCTTCCACGCCTCACCTGCTCTACCAGGATCTGAGCCTGTCACAGCGGGTCATTCGCGATTTCGTCATGGAAGATACGGACCGGGTTCTCGTGGATTCCCGCGAAAATTTCCTCAAGCTGGTGGATTTTTCCACCCATTATTCCCCTCAAACTCTACCCGTCCTGGAACACTATAGTGGAGCCCGTCCCCTGTTCGACCTGTTCGGCGTCGAAGATGAAATCGAAAAGGCGCTGGCACGGCGTGTCGATCTCAAATCAGGGGGATATCTGATCATCGACCAGACAGAGGCCATGACCACCATCGATGTCAATACCGGAGGTTTTGTCGGTGTCAGGAACTTCGATGACACGGTGTTCAAAACCAATCTGGAAGCCGCGCAGGCCATCGCCAGACAACTGCGGCTGCGTAACCTCGGTGGGATCATCATTGCCGATTTCATTGATATGGACAGCGATGAACATCGTGAAGCCGTACTTGCGGAATTCCGGAAAGCACTGGCACGGGATCGCACAAGAGTCAGCGTCAATGGCTTTACCACCCTGGGTTTGATCGAGGTCACGCGCAAGCGTACCCGTGAAAGCCTGGCACACGTCCTGTGTGAGCCCTGCCCTTGCTGCAAGGGAAGCGCCCAGATGAAAACACCCCAAACCGTCTGCTATGAGATTCTGAGAGAAATCGTGCGTGCCGCACGACAATTTGATGCGCGGGAATATCGTGTCATTGCCCATCAACGCGTCATCGACCTGTTTCTCGACGAGGAGTCCCAAAGCCTGGCTGGGGTCAGCGATTTCATTGGGAAACCAATCAGCCTGCAGGTGGAATCCGAATCGAACCAGGAGCAATACGACGTGATTCTGATGTAGCCCTTACATCAGACGCTGCACCAGCATTTCGAGGGCCCCCACGATAACGGTCAGGGTCAGCTGGAAAATCACCATCAAAATGACTGGCGTCAGATCCACTGTACCCAGGGTGGGAATCAACTTGCGCAACGGAGCCAGAAACGGGCTGGTCAATGCCTCAGCGGCAGGCATCACAGGGCTATAGGGGTTGACCCAGCTCAACACGGCAAGGATGAACACGGCGCCCATCAGGATATACAACCCGTGACGAAGAATTGACACCACTCCCATGGCCAGAATCCATGGCAGGAACTGCAGCAAATCGGTCGGGTGCACCATGCCAAACACCGTGAGATTGATTGCAAGCAGCAGACATTCCAGCAGCCAGGCCCACAACAATGGCGCATACTCCACTGCGCGAGCACCCGGTATCAACCGGCGTAACCGACTGACTGCAAACTCGCTCATGGATACTGAAAACTCGCTCACGGGGTTGCGGTAGGGGGCCCCCGCCACCTGCAACATGAAACGCAGGAGCGCTGCGAATGAAAACAGCCCGAAAACAATTTCGATCAGTGATTCCAGCGCGCCAGTCAACGGGAAACCTCCGCATCCTGGGCCAAGCGTTCGCCCAGCTCTCTGGATCTCGCTGCGGCCGCCTGGATCGCCTGAACGACGGATGATTTCACGCCGGCCTGTTCCAATAGGGCCAGGGCTGCTTCCGTGGTACCTCCTGGTGAAGTCACCTGCCGCCGCAGGGTGGCAGGCGCTTCGCCGCGCACCTTGACAAGTTCTGCCGCCCCCAGAATTGTATCCATCACCAGGATGCGGGCTGCCGATTCCTCGAGACCCAGGACACGGGCGGATTCCAGCAGCGCTTCCATGAAATAGAACACATAGGCAGGACCGCTGCCCGAGACCGCCGTCACCGCATCCAGGTCCTCCTCACGTTCCACCCAGATGGCAGACCCCACGGCACGCATCAGGGATTGGGCATGCAGCCGGTCTTCTGTCGGGACCCCCGGCAGTGCAAACAACCCCGCTGCCCCCTTGCATACCAGGGCAGGCATGTTGGGCATGGCGCGTACGATATTGTCATGGCCATCAAGCCAGCGGGACAGGTCGGATGTTCGAATACCGGCCGCGATACTGATGACTCTCACGTCTGCAGCCAATGGTGGCAATGCGCGCACGACTCCACTCAACTGCTGGGGCTTGACGGCCAGGACCAGGGTGCCCACGTCCGTCATGGCATCTGCGGCATCCTGGCAAGTACGCACATGCCATTCATCACCCAACCGGCGCGCTGATTCAGGGTTGATTTCCACCACCCGAATATCTTCCGGCGCCTGGCCATGGGCAATGAGCCCACCGATCAGTGCCGACGCCATGTTGCCACCCCCTATGAATACGATGCTCATGATTTACGATGCCTTTCTCCGAAAATGGCCGTTCCTATCCGTACTATTGTAGAGCCTTCTGCCACTGCCGAGGGAAAGTCGCCAGACATCCCCATCGACAAGGTATCGAGGGCCAAACCCTGACGATTCAGCGCTTCCAGCAACTGCCGCAACGCACGGAAACGAAATTTCTGTTGTTCCAAATCAGTCGTAAGCTCCGGCAAAGTCATTAAGCCCCGCAAACACAGGCCTGGCAAGTGAACCACCTGACGTGCCAGAAGAGCAACGTCTTCCGGCAATACACCTGATTTGCTGGATTCACCGCTCAAATTGACCTGCAGGCAGACATTCAAAGGTTCCCGGCCTGCCCCCCTGCGCGCCGATGAGAGTCGTTCCGCCGTTTTGATCCGGTCCACGCCATGCACCCAGTGGAAATTGAGTGCCACCAGAGTGGTTTTGTTGCTCTGGAGCGGACCGATAAAGTGCCATTCCAGGGGCAGGTCGCGCAAAGCTTCCTGCTTGGCCATTGCTTCCTGCACATAGCTTTCACCAAACAACACCTGCCCAGCCTGCCAGGCTTCACGCATCCGCTCGGCAGACTGCCCCTTGCTGACCGCCACGATGGCCACCTGCCGCCCAGGGGCCAGAACAGCCACCTGCTCACGTACCGCCTCAAGATTTTGGGCAATCGTCATGGTTCAAGCCAAATGGTTTATCATACCGGACTTGAATTCAATATTTAGGTGCTTCATGGCCGGACTCACCCCCGACACTCCCTGGCCCACCGAAATCACGCTGCACCAGGCTTCCCGCCGGTTGGATGTTGCGTTCAGTGACGGCCAGCAATATCAGCTTCCGATCGAATATTTGCGGGTATATTCCCCCTCTGCTGAAGTTCGTGGCCACGGGCCCGGACAGGAGACGCTTCAAACGGGGAAACGCCTTGTGGGAATTTCGGAAATCGTGCCAGTAGGCAACTACGCCGTCCAGTTACATTTTTCGGATGGGCATAATACGGGAATTTATTCCTGGGATTATCTCAAGGAGTTGGGTGAAAACCAGGAAGAATACTGGGCCCGTTATCTTAATCGGCTGGAGTCTGCAGGTGCCAGCCGGGACACGCATTGACCTTCATGAGCAAAACCCATTTTGGATTTTCCGAAGTCGACACGTCGGAAAAAGCCCGAAAAGTCGCGGATGTATTTGATTCAGTCGCCTCCCGCTATGATGTGATGAATGACGTGATGTCCCTGGGCATGCACCGTCTGTGGAAGCGTTTCACGTTGCAGGTAGCGGCAGTTCGCCCGGGGGAAAGCGTCCTCGACCTCGCCTCGGGCAGCGGCGACCTTGCCCAGGGGTTTTCCCGTGCCGCCGGCAAGGAAGGTCAAGTGGTCATGACCGACATCAATTTTTCCATGCTGTCCCGGGGAAGGGACCGGCTGCTCGATGCTGGCGTTATCCTCCCCACGCTTCAGTGCGATGCCGAGCAGTTGCCTTTTCCAAGCAATCATTTTGATTGTGTCAGCGTGGCATTCGGACTGCGCAACATGACCCGCAAGGAACAGGCCTTGCAAGAAATGTACCGCGTACTCAAGCCGGGCGGTCGCGCCCTGGTGCTGGAGTTTTCTAAAATCTGGGCACCCCTGAAACCTTTGTATGACGTTTATTCTTTCAAAGTCATTCCAAGGTTGGGCCACTGGATTGCCAAGGACGAAGCCAGTTACCAGTACCTTGCCGAATCCATTCGCATGCATCCGGATCAGCCTTCCTTGCAAAACATGATGACGGCCGCAGGCTTCGAAGCCGTGGACTGGTTCAATCTTTCTGCTGGGGTCGTTGCATTGCACCGGGGATACAAATGGTGAAGGAATTTCTGTGCACCCAGATTTCCCGATGCCTGCGTGAGCTGTTCACCACGGCTCCCTGGGCCGCACTCCGGCTGCAACCCTATGCGGGCAGCACCATTCTTCTGGAACTGGATCATCTGCGCATCCCCTTTCGCATCAATCCGGAAGGCAGCCCCGAGTTGGCGGAAGCCCTGGCGGAATCTCCCCAGCTCACGATTCGCATGCCATTGTCAGCCCTGCCCCTGTTGTTGGCAGATCCTGGCAGCAACCTGCGGCATCTGCATCTGGAAGGCAATACCGGCCTCGCCAGTGAAGTGGGTTTCCTGGCAAAGAATTTTCGCCCTGATTTCGAAGAGTTGCTGAGCAGAATCGTGGGCGACATGTGGGCGTACCGCATGGCAGGTGCCGCCCGTAAAGCGCACCACTGGGCACAGGACAGCCTGCGACGCCTAACGGATTCCCTGGCGGAATATGCCACTGAGGAAGCCCTCCTGCTGGCCAGCCGCTCCAGCCTGCAGCAATTCGCCCAGGACGTGGACCAGCTGAATCGGGCCACACTGCACCTTGAACAGAGGATCTCGAGGCGGACTTGATGCGGGTGCTGCGGCTTTTCAAAATTCTTTCGGTGTTTGTCACTTACGGACTGGATGAGTTTGTTTTCTCCCATCCACGGACAGTAGCGGTTCTCTCCATTTCCCGCGGCCTTTTTTTCTGGCGACGATTCAATGCGCCACGTGCCATTCGGTTGCGCCTGGCCCTGGAAAAGCTGGGGCCCATTTTCGTCAAGTTCGGCCAGGCCCTGTCCACGCGACGTGACCTCATTCCCTTGGATATCGCAGATGAACTGGCCCGCCTGCAGGATCAGGTTCCCCCCTTTCCAGGAGAGGAAGCCCAGAAAATGCTGGAAGTCATTTATGGGCGCCCTCTGACTGAAGTTTTTGCAGCATTCGACCGCACTCCGGTGGCCAGCGCCTCCGTCGCGCAAGTGCATTTTGCCGTGTTGAAGGATGGCCAGGAGGCAGCCGTCAAGATTCTGCGCCCCAACGTGGAAAAGGCCATCGCACGCGATGTCGCCCTGCTGTATACCCTGGCACGCATACTCGAGCGCTCGATCCCCGAATCTCGTCGCCTGCGCCCGGTGGAAGTCGTCGCCGAATTCGAAAAGCATTTGCAGGACGAGATGGATCTCATGGTGGAAGCCTCGAACGCCAGCCAGCTCCGGCGCAATTTTTCCGATAAACGCCTGCTCATTATCCCGGAAGTATTCTGGGATTATTGCGACACCCGCGTCATGGTAATGGAACGGATGAAGGGCACTCCCATCAGCCAGGTGGACCTGCTGCGCACCAAGGGAGTGGATATTCCCAAACTGGCACGCGACGGGGTGGAAATATTCTTCACCCAGGTGTTTCGCGACGGTTTTTTCCATGCCGACATGCATCCCGGCAATATCCAGGTTGCTGATGACGGGCGCTATATCGGGCTGGATTTCGGCATCATCGGCACACTCAATGACACCGACAAGAATTACCTGGCCCAGAATTTCCTGGCGTTTTTCCGACGGGATTATCACCGTGTCGCCGTGGCACACATCGAGGCAGGCTGGATTCCTCCCGACACCCGGGCAGATGAATTCGAATCGGCCATCCGTGCGGTGTGCGAGCCGATTTTTGACAAACCACTGCGTGAAATTTCATTCGGCAAGGTGTTGCTGCGTCTATTCCAGGTGTCCCGTCGTTTCAACATGGAAATCCAGCCGCAGCTGGTCATGCTGCAAAAAACCCTGCTCAACGTGGAAGGACTGGGCCGCGACCTGGATCCTGAACTGGACCTTTGGAAAACCGCCAAACCCTTCCTCGAGCGCTGGATGAGCGAGCAGGTGGGTTGGCGCGGTCTGGTACGTGCTTTGCGCCAGGAGGGTGGGCAATGGGTGACGCGGGTTCCCGAATTGCCCCGGCTTTTTCATCGGGCTTTGAGCGTACTGCCCGAGCACAATGCACTGCGACAGGAAGTACAGCGACTACAGCAGCAGCAGCGCAGTCTGCAGCGTTGGCTCACTTTCGTTCTGGTATTGCTGGGAGTGCTGACCGGAGTGGCATTTGCCCTGATGTTCCTGTTCCTTCAGGGCGGCTAACGTTCTAGTGCCCGGACGTGCCCCCCAGGTAGGCAGCCTGGACCTTGGGGTCGTTGCGCAGTTGCAGGGCGGGGCCATGCACCGCAATGCGCCCATTCTCCAAAACATATCCGTAGTCCGCAACTCCCAGGGCAGCGGCGGCAAATTGCTCCACCAGCAACATGGTCATCCCCTCGGATTTCAAGCGCCCGATGATATGAAACACTTCCTCCACCAAAATCGGAGCCAATCCCATGGAGGGCTCGTCCAGCAGCAGCACTTCGGGGTTGAGCATCAGGGCACGTGCCATGGCCAGCATTTGTTGCTCCCCGCCAGACAAGGTTCCTGCCAGCTGTTTTTGGCGCTCACGCAACCGGGGAAACAGATCCAGCGCCCTGTCCAGATCGCCGGCAACATTGCCTTTGGGGCGACGTCCTCCCATGGTCAGGCGCGTAAATGCCCCCAACAACAGATTGTCTCGCACTGTCTGTGCCGGAAAGACACGGCGGCCTTCAGGGCAATGCGCCAGGCCGGCTTTCGTCACCCGATGGGCAGGAAGTCCGGAAATTGGCTTTCCTCCCAGGAGGATGCGCCCTCCAGTGGGTTTCAGCATGCCGCTGACTGCCCGCATCGTCGTGGTTTTTCCGGCGCCATTGGAGCCGATCAATGTCACCACCTGCCCTTTGGGAACAGCCAGGGTAATACCGTGCAGCACCTGCACTTGTCCATAAGCTGCCTTGAGCTCCTGGATTTCAAGCATGTTGCGGTTCCTCGGCCACGATGGCCTGCCCACCCAGGTACGCTTCGATCACCTTGGGGTCTGTCCTGACCGCTGCCGGGCTTCCCTCGGCAATCTTCTGTCCGAAGTCAAGAACGGATACCACGTCCGAGATACCCATCACCACGTCCATATGGTGTTCGATCAGAATGACCGTGATGCCTAGCTCGCGAATTTTCCGGATGATTTCGATCAAATCCTTTATTTCGGGGGACGTCAGTCCAGCTGCAGGCTCATCCAGCAGCAACAAGGCGGGATCGAGTCCCAGCGCACGACCGATTTCCAGGAGCCTTTGCCGTCCGTAGGGCAGATTGCGCGCTTCCTCGTGGATAAAAGCCTCGAGCCCGACAAATTGGAGGATGGCGGCTGCCCTGGCACGCGCAGCATTCTCTTCCCTTTGATAGCGCGGCGTATTGAGCATCACATCCAGAAGGGTGGACTGGTAGGTATGGTGCAATCCCACCAGGACATTCTCCAGCGCCGTCATTTCCCCAAACAGCTGCAGATTCTGGAAAGTTCGGGATACCCCCTGCAGGGCGATGGCGGAAGGGGACATTCCGGAAATCTCCTGTCCGTTGAACGATACGTTCCCTTGCGTGGGATCATAAATTCCGGTGAGGACATTCATCATGGTGGATTTTCCGGAGCCATTGGGTCCGATCAGGCCGTGAATCGAGCCGCTTCGTACCGTCAGGTCCACCTGGTTGAGCGCCTTCAGCCCCCCAAACTGCATCAGTATCTGGCGCGCTTCCAGCAGCACCTTTCCTGTGTCGGTCACCGCACGAGAGGCAGACCAGGCTTGCCCACTGCTCACCACCCTGGAAACGGATGCCCGGGCAACCCACTGCGGACGATAATGCCCGATCATGCTGCGAATCCAGCCTACGATACCTTCCTGCAGGTAGTACACCACAAACAGGATCAGGAAACCAAAGATGGTAATGCGCCAATCGGTCATCTCCTGCAAGACATGTGCACTCCATTCCAAAGCCGCGGCGCCCAGGACCGGTACCGCCAGGGGCTTGAGGGTGCGATGACCTGACACGAAGTGCCGGATGACGTATAACACCACACCTGCCGAGATCGCATGGGTCAGTTGCCGGAACAGTTCGATGTCATTCAGCACATTGGGCAACAGCACCACAATGGCAGCCCCCAGGACGGGGCCCAGGCGGGTCTTGCGCCCTCCCATGATAAGGGCCAGCAGAAACAGGACGGTCAATTCGAAGTTGAACGTGTTGGGGGCAATGTAGAGCTCGTTGAACGTAAACATGCCCCCGGCGAGCCCCGCCAGACCGGCACTGATGGCAAAGGCAAATACTTTGTAGCGGTAGACGCTGACGCCCATGCAATCCGCCGCAACCGGACTGCCTCGCAATGCTTCAAACGCGCGTCCCAAATGAGACTTGAGGATCCGGTTCACTAGCAGCATTGCCAGCAGAAAAATGACAATGACCACGTAATAATAATGCTGTTCCTGCAGGATCCGGCCGAACAACTCCGGTTTCCTGATGGTGATTCCCAGGGGGCCATTGGTCAGAAAATCCATTTCGTTGATGAGAATCTCGGCAATCGTCCCAAATGCCAGCGTCACCATGGCAAGATAGGGCCCAGTGACCCGGAGTGATGGCAATGCCAGCAACAGTCCAAACGCCGCTGTCACCGCAATGCTGGAGGGTATGGCCCAATAGAAGGGCCACCCCAGCTTCCAGTTGAGAATTCCTGCCGCATAAGCCCCGATCCCGAATAATCCGGCATGGGCGAGGGAAACTTCTCCTGTATAACCCACGACGATATCGAGCCCGAACAGTAATACGGCATAGATGGCAATCAGCACGACCTGGTGCACGTAATATTCGTTATCAATCCAGTAGGGAAGCGCGCCCAGCAGTATCAGAACACCCAGCATTGCCAGTGTTTTCACGACTGTCATCCATCACACCTTTTTGATTGTGGCCTTGCCGAACAATCCACTAGGTTTGATCGCCAACACAAGCAGCAGCAACACCAGTCCAGGAACGTCCTTGTAGCCCGTTGAAAGGTAATAGCCCGTAGTGGTTTCAGCAATGCCCAGCAACAACCCTCCCACGATCGCCCCAACTCCTGAAGTCAAGCCTCCAATGATCGCCACTGCAAACGCCTTGAGTCCCAGAACTGCCCCCATGGAAGCTCCGGTCAGGGTAATGGGCGCGATCAGGACGCCCGCAAACGCAGCCGACATGGAAGAAAGCGCATAGGAGAACATGATGACCAGCCCTGTGTTAATGCCCATCAGTCCTGCTGCGTCCCGATCGCTTGCCGTCGCCATCACGGCTTTCCCGTAAATGCTTCGGCGGTTAAACAGTTCCACCAGCAGCATCATGAGCAAGCCCCCCCCTACCACCATCAATTCCATCGGCAGCACGTTGGCGCCCAGAACATGCAGCGGAGCAGTGGGCAAAGGGGATGGAAACGGCAAATCATCGCGGCCCCACAGATTCTCCGCCACGTTCCTGAAAATGATGCCCAGCGCAATGGTGGACATGATCCAGCCGAACTCGGATTTGGTCTTGATGGCCGGGCGTACGCCCACGTACTCCACCAAGGCTCCCTGCAAAGCCCCGAACAACAGCACCAGGGGTACCATCATCCAGTAGTTGAGATACGGCCCCCCCACGATGTCACCATTCAGCGACAGCCCGACCATCGCTCCCAGC
>JAKBAT010000057.1 GCA_021808815.1 Pseudomonadota bacterium | reverse complement strand
ACCGCCGGGCCTGATCCAGCCAATGGCCCCGCAGTAGGGGCCGCGGCGCGAGGTTTCAAGTTCACGGATCAGTTCCATGGATTTGAGCTTGGGGGCACCCGTGATGGAACCGCAGGGGAAAAGCGCCGAGAACAGGTCGAACAGGGACACGTCCGGGCGCAGCGTGGCGGCGACCGTGGAGGTCATCTGCAACAGCGTCGGGTAGCGTTCGATGGTGAACAGGGCAGGGACCCGTACCGTCCCGGGTTGGGCAATGCGCGAAAGGTCGTTGCGCAGCAGGTCCACGATCATGAGGTTTTCGGCGCGGTTCTTGCGGGAGGCAGCAAGCCAGTCGGCCAGGGCACGGTCCTCTTCCGGACGGAGGCCACGCTGCACGGTCCCTTTCATGGGACGGGTGATGACCTGGTCACCCTCTTTCGAAAAGAACAGCTCCGGCGAAAGAGAGAGGATCTGCAGGTCGTCGCAGTCGATCCAGGCGCAGTAATCCGCCCGCTGGGCAAGGCGCAGCCGTTCATAGTATTGCAGGCCGGATCCCTGCAGGCGGGAACGGGCACGCACGGTATAGTTGATCTGGTAGGTGTCGCCCCTGCGGATGGCGTCATGAATGCGATGGATGGACCGGGCATAGTCCTCTTCCCGGATATCCAGTATCCAGGGAGCGTAGTGCAATGGCAGCGTTGCCCCCTCATCGGGAGGCGCGATGGCTTCGGGTGCGGCATAGATCCCGAATCGTGCCAAGGGAAAACCGTGGGTGGCCTGCACCTGGGCGGCAGGATCGAATGCCGGTGCACATTCATAACTGATGAAGCCGGCGGCATGGGCGCCGGAGGCGATCGCATCGTCGAGCGCCGCAAACAGGGCGGGAACCTCTTCCGGGCGATAGGCGGTAAGAACGGTCGCGGGGTGGAGGAAGGTCCTTCGGATCACATGCCCGGGACTATCAGCAAAATCAAGGACCAAACGCATGGCCCTATTCTACTCCAGCGCTCTTTTGCATCAATACGGTAAACTCACAAGTTTGGGCGCTCTGCCGGATAGCGCACGGGGTGGGGAAGCGGATGGCACATCGGATTGCAGTCATTCCCGGAGACGGGATCGGGAAGGAAGTCATGCCGGTCGGGGTGCAGGTGACGGAAGCCGCTGCCCGGCGGCAGGGCATTGCGCTGGAATGGACCTGGCTGGAATGGGCCAGTGCGGACTGGTGGCAACGGTACGGGGAAATGATGCCGGGGGACTGGTTCGAGCAGCTCCGGCATTTCGATGCCATTTATTTTGGCGCGGTGGGCTGGCCTGCCGTCGTCCCCGACCACATCTCCCTGTGGGGGTCGCTCATCAAGTTCCGGCGCGAATTCGACCAGTACGTCAACCTGCGCCCGGTGCGCCTGATGCCCGGGGTGCCCTCTCCCTTGGCGGGTAAAAAGCCCGGGGACATCGATTTCCTGGTGGTGCGGGAGAATACGGAAGGCGAATATTCCGCGGTTGGCGGACGCATGTTTCCCGGGACGGCGCGGGAAGTGGTGGTGCAGGAAGCCGTGTTTTCCCGACATGGCACGGATCGCATCCTGCGCTATGCCTTCGAGCTTGCACGCAAGCGGCCCCGGCGCCACCTGACCTCGGCCACCAAGTCCAACGGGATCTCCATCAGCATGCCCTACTGGGATGAACGGGTGGAGGCCATGGCAGGCGCTTATCCCGATGTGCAGTGGGACAAATACCACATCGACATTCTGGCGGCCCGCTTTGTCCTGAGCCCGGAACGCTTTGATGTGGTCGTGGCTTCCAACCTGTTCGGCGACATCCTGTCAGACCTGGGACCCGCCTGCACCGGCACCATCGGCATTGCCCCTTCGGCCAGCCTGAATCCCGAACGCGAATTTCCTTCCCTGTTCGAGCCCGTGCACGGCTCGGCCCCGGATATTTACGGCCGCAACATCGCCAATCCCATCGCCATGATCTGGTCCGGTGCCCTGATGCTGGATTTCCTGGGCGATACCCCCGCTTACAAGGGGGCGCATGATGCCCTGCTGGCAGCCATTGAGCAGGTGCTGGTGGCCGGGCCACGCACACCGGACATGGGTGGGAATGCTTCCACCCGGGACGTGGGGGAAGCCGTGGCACGCCTTCTGGTATAAATGGTGCAGGAGAATGACATGACGCAAGGATTCAAGGTTCGCAAGGTGGCCGTGCTGGGTGCAGGCGTTATGGGAGCACAGATCGCCGCCCATTTTGCCAACCTGGGCATTCCGGTCGTGCTGTTCGACCTCGAGGCAAAAGGGGATCCCCCCTGCAGCATTGCCACCCAGGCCATCCAGCAATTGAAAAAACTGCGCCCGGCCCCCCTGGAGACGGCCGACAGTGCCTTGGGCATTCGACCGGCCGATTACGGGCACGACATGGCCCGCCTCTCCGAATGCGATCTCGTGATCGAGGCCATCGGCGAGCGGCTGGACTGGAAACAGGCGCTTTATGGCAAGGTGGCGCCCCATCTGCAGGACAACGCCGTGCTCGCTTCCAACACTTCCGGGTTGTCCCTCACCATGCTGTCCATGGCCCTGCCGGCAGCGCTGCGTCCGCGCTTCTGCGGCATCCATTTTTTCAACCCACCCCGCTACATGAGCCTGGTGGAGCTGATCCCCACTGCCGAGACCCGGCACGACCTGCTCGATGCACTGGAAACGTTCATCGTCACGATACTGGGGAAGCGGGTGATACGGGCCATGGATACGCCCAACTTCGTGGCCAATCGCATTGGCGTGGCCGGCATGCTGTTTACGCTGATGGAAGCCGAGAAATACGGTCTGGCCTGTGACGTGGTGGATGACCTGACTGGAAGGAAGCTGGGGCGAGCCAGTTCCGGGACCTATCGCACCGCGGATGTGGTGGGCCTCGACACCCTGGTGCACGTGGTCGGGACGCTGCAGGAGCAACTGCCGGATGACCCGTTCCACGGCGCATTTGCGCCCCCTGCCATCGTGACGCGGCTGATGGGGGCCGGCGCCCTGGGCGCCAAATCCGGCGCCGGCTTCTACCGGAAAGCGGGCCGGGACATTTTGCGTCTGGACCCCGCCACGTTCCAGTACGTGCCCGCAGGGGGCAAGGCGGATCCTGAAGTGGCCGCGCTGCTCAAGCTGCCCCCGGCCGAACGCCTGGCCGGCCTGCGCGTCTCGACACATCCCCAGGCCCGTTTTTTATGGGCCATCCAGCGCGACATGTTCCATTACTGTGCCGTGCACCTCGCTCAAGTGGCCCATTCGGCCCGTGACATGGACTTTGCGCTGCGCTGGGGATTCGGCTGGCGTGAAGGCCCCTTTGAAACCTGGCAGAGGGCGGGCTGGACACGCGTGGCCGATTGGGTTGCGCAAGACATTGCGGCAGGAGAGGGCATATGCCCGGCACCCCTGCCAGCCTGGGTATTCGATGGACGCAACGGCGTGCATTCGGCCTCAGGCTCCTGGGATGCCGCCAGTGCCACGGAACTCCCGGCCAGCACACTGCCGGTATACCGACGCCAGCATTTTCCGGAAACCGTTGCCGGATCGGCTGCCGCGGATGCCAGTACGGCGGGGCAGACTCTTTTCGAAAATGATTTCATGCGCGCCTGGACTCTGGAAGGGGAATTCCTGATTGCCACCTTGCGCACCAAAATGCGCACCTTCAGCAGCGGGGCCCTGAAAAGCCTGCAGCAGGCCATTGCCATCGCCGAAGAACGTTACCGCGGCCTGGTCCTGTGGGGGCCCGGAGAGCCCTTTTCTGCCGGTGGCGATCTCAACGGGTTCCTGGACATCTTCAATCACCGTGGCCTCGACGGATTTACCGCCGAGCAGCAACTGTTCCAGGATGCCATGCAGCAGTTGCGCCATGCACTGGTTCCGACCATTGCAGCGGCCAAAGGGTATGTCCTGGGAGGCGGGTGCGAAGCCTTCCTGCACTGCACCCGCCGCGTGGCCCACGTCGAAACCCAGGTGGGACTGGTGGAAGTCAACGTGGGATTGCTGCCCGGCGCGGGCGGGCTCACCACGCTGGCCCGCAAGGCGGGGGAGCGTGCCCGGCGGATGGGCATGACCTGGGATATCGCCGGCGGACTCAAGGACGATTTCATCCGCGTGATGCAGTCCCATGTGGGCAGCAGTGCCCGGGAGGCCTGGGAGAATGGCTGGATGGGGGAGGGTGACGTGGTGGTGGCGCACCCCGATGAGCTCCTGTTCATCGCCCTGAGCCAGGCCCGGGCACTGGCCGACGCCGCTTATCGGCCTCCCCTGCCTCGCCCTTTTCCGGTGGCAGGGCGCGAAGGCAAGGCCGTGCTGCTGAGCCTGCTGGTCAATGCCCAACGGGCAGGACAACTGACGGATTACGATGGGGTGATCGGGACGGCCATTGCCGACGTGTTGTGCGGCGGAGACGTGGATGCCGGCACTCTGCTCAGCGAAGCAGCGCTGCTGGCATTGGAACGCCGGCATTTCGGGGCCCTGATGACGCAGGCCAAAACACGCGAACGTATCCGCATATTGCTGGAGACAGGCAAGCCGTCGCGTAACTGATGGGGAGGAGCACATGAAAGAGGCCTATGTCGTTGCCGCGGTCCGCACGCCCGTAGGGCGGGCACCGCGCGGCGTATTTCGTACGGTGCGGGCGGATGATCTCCTGATCGCGGCAATGCGTGGCGCCCTGGATCGCGTGCCGGGGCTCGACAGGGAAGCGATCGACGACGTGATCATGGGCTGTGCCATGCCGGAAGGCGAGCAGGGTCTCAATCTGGCACGCAGCGCCGCGATGCTCGCGGGAATTCCCGTGTCGGTTCCCGGCATGACCGTCAACCGCTTTTGCGCCTCGGGGCTCTCCGCCCTCCAGATTGCGGCGGATCGCATTCGCGTGGGCGAGGCGGACATCCTGCTGGCAGGCGGCGTGGAATCCATGAGCCGCATTCCCATGGGAGGATTTCACCCTGCCCCGCATCCCGACCTGTTCCTGAGCCCGCAAAACGAGGCTCTGGCCTATGGCATGGGCATCACGGCGGAGAACGTGGCGCAGCAGTGGAACATTTCCCGTGAATCCCAGGACGCCTACGCCCTGCAGTCCCACCAGCGGGCCTTGGCGGCACAGGAGTCGGGGGCCTTCGCCCAGGAAATCATCCCCGTGACCGTGACCCGACGCATTCCCCTGGAGGACCGTGGGGAAGTGGAGCGACAGGCCTTGGTGATCACAGCCGATGAAGGCCCGCGACGCGATACGACCCTGGAAGCCCTGGCACAACTCAGGCCGGCTTTTCAGGCCAAGGGCAGCGTGACGGCTGGCAACAGCAGCCAGATGTCGGATGGTGCGGCTTGCCTGGTACTTGCCAGCGAAGCTGCCCTCAAGCGCCACAACCTTGTGCCGCTGGCACGCGTGGCCGGTTTTTCCGTCACGGGCGTGCCCCCGGAAATCATGGGGATTGGGCCGGCCAGGGCGGTTCCTCCCTTGCTGCAACGGTGCGGCGTTCCGCTGCAGCGCGTGGACTGGATCGAACTCAACGAAGCGTTTGCAGCCCAGGTCCTTGCCGTACAAAAACTGTTGGGGCTCGATGCGACGCGCACCAATCCCCTGGGAGGCGCCATTGCCCTGGGCCATCCTCTGGGGGCCAGTGGCGCCATCCGTGCCGTCACGCTGATCCACGGATTGCAGCGCGACGGCGGGAAGTTCGGTCTCGTGACCCTGTGCGTGGGCATGGGCCAGGGTATCGCAGGGTTATTTGAACGGGTATGATGCCGGGTTTAGGTATGATTTGGGTACGAAAAGCGCAGGGTATTGCCTCATGAAAGTATTGGTTCCCGTCAAACGCGTGCTGGATTACAACATCAAGGCACGCCCCAAGGCCGATGGCAGCAGTGTCGAACTCAGTGGCTTGAAAATGTCCATGAATCCCTTCGATGAGATTGCCCTGGAAGCGGCGATCCGGTTGAAGGAAGCTGGCCAGGCAGCGGAAGTGCTGGCCGTTTCCTGCGGCACCCAGGCCTCCCAGGAGACATTGCGCACGGCACTGGCCCTGGGGGCCGACCGGGCACTGCTGGTGGAAAGCACCATCGACCTGCAACCCCTGGCGGTGGCCAAGCTGCTGCATGCCGTGGCCCTGCGTGAAAGCCCGGGGCTGGTCCTGTGTGGCAAGCAGGCGATCGATGACGATGCCAACCAGACCGGCCAGATGCTGGCCGCATTGCTGGGGTGGGCCCAGGCCACGTTCGCCTCACGACTCGAACTCAAGGATTCGGGCGAGGCCTGGGTCACCCGCGAAATCGATGGCGGGCTGGAAACCCTGGCGGTACGCCTGCCGGCCGTGATCACGGCCGATCTGCGGCTGAACGAACCGCGTTTTGCCACCCTGCCCAATATCATGAAAGCCAAAAAGAAACCCCTGGAAACCCTCACTCCCGAGATGTTGCAGGTGGAAGTGCAACCGCGACTGACGCTGTTGCGCGTCAGCGAACCTCCCGAGCGCGCCGGGGGAATCAAGGTTGCCGATGTGGCAGAACTGGTGGACAGGCTCAAACACCAGTCCAAAGTGCTTTGAGGAGCTTGTCATGACCTTGCTCGTTGTGGCGGAACACGACCACCAGACCTTCAAACCCTCCCTGTTGCAGGTGCTCACAGCCGCCCAGGCCATTGGTGGCGACATCCACGTCCTGGTGGCAGGAAACGGCGTTGAGGCAGTGGCCCGGGCAGTGTCTGCGCTGCCGGGCGTGGCAGTGGTAAAACTGGCCCAGGGAAGCCATCTGGAGGAAGGGAACGCGGAAAACCTCGCAGCCCTGGTGAAAATGCTGGCACCGGGCTATACCCATGTGCTGGCGGCGGCAAGCGCTTCCGGAAAAAACTGGATGCCGCGCCTCGCTGCGCTGCTCGATGTGGCCTTGATTGCGGACATCGTACGGGTGGAGAGCGCCGATACCTTTACCCGGCCGATTTATGCGGGAAGCGTATGGGCAACATACCGCAGCACCGAGGCCATCAAGCTCATCACGGTCCGATCCACGGCATTTGATGCCCTCTCTGCGGGAGAAGGGCAGGCGCCCCTGGAACCGGTGGAGGCCGGAAAGGATGAAAACCTGTCGCGGCGCGTCTCACTGGCGTTGACGGCCAGCACGCGCCCCGAACTGGAATCCGCGCGGGTTGTGGTGTCCGGGGGACGGGGACTCGGCAGCGCCGAACGCTTCCATGCATTGCTGGAACCGCTTGCCGACAAGCTGAACGCTGCCCTGGGGGCTTCCCGGGCTGCCGTGGACCTGGGATACGTGTCCAACGATTACCAGGTGGGGCAGACCGGCAAGGTGGTGGCTCCCGAGCTTTACATCGCCGTGGGCATTTCGGGGGCCATTCAGCACTTGGCCGGCATGAAATCCTCGCGCGTGATCGTGGCCATCAACAAGGATCCCGATGCCCCGATTTTTGCCGTGGCCGACTATGGTCTGGTGGGAGACCTCAATGAACTGGTGCCCGCCCTGACGGCGGCACTGCCGGCAGCGTGATCAGACGGACTGCAGCGGGATCTTGTAGCCCTGGCGCAGAATGTGGTTATGGCTGTCCACGTACACCAGGCGGGGTTCGAACCGGGACAGTTCCGATTCGTCCAGGGCCGCGTAAGTGGCAATGATCAGGATGTCTCCCACCTGTGCCTTGCGCGCCGCGGCCCCGTTGACCGAAATCATGCCGGACCCGCGCTCGCCCCGGATGGCGTAAGTGGTGAACCGGTCGCCATTGTTGACGTTGTAAATGTCGATTTGCTGATATTCCAGAATGCCGGCGGCGTCCAGCAGGTCTTCATCGATGGCACATGAGCCCTCGTACCCGAGCTCCGACTGGGTAACCGTGACGCGGTGCAGCTTGGCGAGTAGCATGGTCCGTAGCATGGGCAGGTTTCCATTTAAGTGACGGATGAGGCACATCGTTCCAACGTCGGGCAGTTTACGCAATTGCTACCCCCGGCGCTACTATTATTGCACCGCAACAGAAAAGAGTCATTATCCGAATTTTTGACTGCATGGATAAAATAAACGTTATATGGACACCCGGCCTTTCCCGTTGAGCGCCGAAGACATCCGCCGCCAGGTGCAGGCGGCTCTGGAGGAGGATGTGGGGGATGGGGATCAGACGGCACGCCTGATCCCCGCGGAAGCGACCGCTCAGGCCGGCGTGATGGTGCGCGAAGCGGCTGTCCTGTGTGGCCAACCCTGGTTCGACGCCGTCTTCCAGCTGCTGGACGACGCGGTGGTGGTGCACTGGCATGCGCGGGAAGGGGACTGGATGGCACCAGGCCAGAGGGTGGCCACCCTCACGGGCCGGGCACGTCCATTGCTGACCGGCGAACGGACCGCCCTGAATTTTCTCCAGACCCTGTCGGCAGTGGCCACGGTTACCCGACGTTTCGTAGAGGCGGTCGCAGGGTTGCCCGTCCACATCGTGGATACGCGGAAAACCCTGCCGGGACTGCGCCTGGCGGAAAAATACGCGGTGCGCGCAGGGGGCGGGACGAACCATCGGCTGGGCCTTTTCGATGGCATTCTGATCAAGGAAAACCACGTGGCCGCGGCGGGTAGCGTGCGTGCCGCGCTGGAACAGGCACACCGGCTGGCCCCGCCGGGCATTTTCGTGCAGGTGGAAGTGGAATCCCTGGGGCAACTGGAAGAGGCCCTGGAGGCGGGGGCCACCCTGATTCTGCTGGATAATATGGGCTGCGACCAGTTGGCTGAGGCCGTGCGCCTTACGGCGGGCCGGGCAGTCCTGGAAGCTTCCGGGGGAGTCACCCTGGCTTCGGTCCAGGCCATTGCCCGCACCGGCGTGCAGCGCATCTCTATCGGAAGCCTCACAAAAGACATTAATGCAACTGATTATTCCATGAGATTTCAAATAGATGAATAAGATAGTTGATGTTGAATATGAGCGCCCGGCCACCTGCGATACCCGTCATGCCTGGGCCAGCATTCCGGAGGAACCTGACCAGGAGCGGCGTGCCGAACTCAAGCACCTGATCCGGGAAGCCTTGCGGGCGCGAAATGCCGTACTCGTCTCCCACTATTACGTGCACCCCGATCTTCAGGACCTGGCGGAGGAAACGGGCGGGCTGGTGGCCGATTCTCTTGAAATGGCCCGCTTCGGCAAACGCCATGCGGCGACGACGCTCGTGGTGGCCGGTGTACGTTTCATGGGGGAGACGGCCAAAATCCTTTCCAATGACAAAACGGTGCTGATGCCGGAGCTGGATGCCAACTGTTCTCTGGATCTGGGTTGCCCGGTGGAAGCGTTCTCGACGTTTTGCGATGCGCACCCGGACCGCACCGTGGTGGTATACGCCAATACCAGCGCCGCCGTGAAAGCGCGCTCGGACTGGGTGGTGACCTCCAGCTGTGCCGTCGATATCGTGCGCCACCTGCACCAGCAGGGCCAGAAAATACTCTGGGCGCCAGACAAGCATCTGGGCCAGTACGTCCAGTCGCAAACGGGTGCAGACATGCTGCTGTGGCGTGGTTCCTGCGTGGTCCATGACGAATTCAAGGTGCAGGAACTGGCGGCGTTGAAGGCACAACACCCGGATGCCCGCGTACTGGTGCATCCGGAGTCACCGGCCGAGGTGATTGCACTGGCGGATATGGTGGGGTCCACTTCAGGCATCCTGAAGGCTGCGGCGACGCTGCCGGCGCGTACCTTCATCGTGGCCACGGACAATGGCATGATGCACAAGCTGCGGCGCCTCAATCCGGACAAGACCTTCCTGGAGGCCCCCACGGCCGGCAGCAGTGCCACCTGCCGCAGTTGCGCGCATTGCCCCTGGATGGCCATGAACGGCCTGGAAAACCTCCTTGCGGTGTTACAAGACGGCATGAACCGGGTGGAGGTCCCGGCCGGGCTTGCAGCGCGTGCACGCGTTCCCATCGAACGCATGCTGGATTTCACGGCAGGGCAGGGCGGAGCCTCAGGACTGGTTCCCCATATCGGGGCGGCCTGAAGGCAGTGCCCGTGCCATCAGGACGGTCTTGAGGGCATCGTTGGGGCCGAAGGTGCAGGCACCCGCCACTACAAAAATGAGGAGCACATCCCAACCTGGCAGGGCCTGCATTTCCGCGACTCCCGTCATCCCGAGGGCTGCTGCCAGAATCCCATCCAGGAGTACGACCCACAGCAGCACGGTACTGGGACGGGAATGCCAGAAGCTTCGCCGCTCGCGCAACGAAAACACCGCAAACATGGCAAAAGAGGCCAGGATTTCGAAGCCGTAGGTCAGCAGCAATCCCGGGCTGTTATCCAGTCCCAGGCGCTCGTATCCGAATGCCAGCAGGCCGAGGGCCTCCACCAGCATGAGAACCCCCAGAATGGCTGCCACGCGGAGCTGTGGGGTGATGTTCCAGGTTTCGGGCTGGGGAGACGTGCGCACCCGGTCGGTCGCCAGGGAAATCATCATGAAGTCGTTCAAGAACACCAGCAACACGATCCCCAGCAATGAAATGGCAAATTTGCCCAGCACCAGGTAAGACAGCACCACGAAACCAGCCTTGAGCAGAGTCTGGCTGACCTTGTATAGGATCCAGGTCAGGACCCGCTGGTAGATGGCCCGGCCGGTCTGCACCAGGTCCACGATGTTGACCAACCCCTCCGCTGTCAGGACCGCGCTGGCAGCACCCTTGGCCACATCCGTGGCCGCACTCACCGCGATTCCCACCTCAGCCTGGCGCAAGGCCGGCGCGTCATTGACCCCGTCTCCGGTCATGCCGACGATATGCCCGCCCGACTGCAACTGCTGCACCACCTGGAATTTGTCTTCAGGAAACACTTCGGCAAATCCATCCGCCGACTCTGCCAAGGCCCTGCCTTCGGCATCGCTTCGGGAAAAGGCACTATGCAGCGCGGTTGCCTGCACAATGTTTCCCAACTGCAACTCGCGGGCCACTTCCGTGGCCACGGGCAAGGCGTCTCCGGTCAACATCTTGATGCGGACGCCCAACGCCTGCAGCCTTCCAATCAGCCCAACCGAATCCGGTCGTGGGGCATCACGGAGAAAAACAACCCCCATCAATTGCACAGGGCCATCGTTTTCCGCGCACGCGACCGCCAGGGTACGCATGCCCCGCGCCGCACCCTCGTCTGCCTGCCGCTCCAGCGCTGCCAGTTGCTCCTGGGGCAGGGCAGCCAGTTCCCCAATGGTGCGCCAGGCGCCCTTCAGGCAGCGCAACTGCTTGCCGGCGACCTCCACCACGCTTTCCGTGCGCCGGGTAGCGGCAGAAAAAGGCAGGAATGACCGGACCTGCGCTGTGGGCATGGGAATGTCTTGCGCCTGGGCAGCCCCCAGGAAGGCCAGGTCGATGGGGTCGTTGTTGGCCGTATTGGAGGCCCATACCCCTGCCTGCAATAATTGCTCCCGGGACCAGGGGGAAAAGGGGGTGATTCCCGACACCGTGAGGCGATTGGCCGTGAGCGTGCCGGTTTTGTCGGCACAGAGCACATCCATGGTGGCGGCATCCTCGATGGCCGAGAGCTGGGTGATCAGGACGCCCTTGCCCGCGAGCTCCAGCGAACCCAGGGCCATGCTCACGGTGAACATGACGGGCAGTGCCACAGGCACTGCGTTCATCAGCACGGCCAAGGCAACCGGCAACAGGTGCAGCAGCGGTTGCTGGCGCAGGAGGGCACTCAGCAGCACAATGCCCACCAGCACGGCCACCAGTGCCAGGAGCCAGCGCACCACCTGGGCAATGACGGCTTCCACATGCAATTTCGGGTGCGCCGATTCCACCAGCTGTGCTGTTTTTCCATACCAGGTGCGCACCCCGGTGGCCGTC
>JAKBAT010000056.1 GCA_021808815.1 Pseudomonadota bacterium | reverse complement strand
GCGGGGTCACTTCAAGTGTCACGGAATTCACCACCCGGGCCTTGGTATCGTCCTTCACGCTGGCATCCTGTGCCACGGCGAGCACCAGGATCTGCTGCAACACGATCTTCGAAACCATTTTACCCTGATCATCCTGAATGCTGACCATCACATCCACGTGATTGCCCGGCAACGCAAATCCGGAAACCCCCGCCACATCATTGACTCGCACCGAAACGGCGCGCATGCCTGCGGGGATCATTGCCGAAAGCCCTGCCTTGCTTCCAAGGGGTGCCAGTTTTTGCTCAAGGACGGGTTCCCCTGCCGTCAAATTGACCAGGACGATCCGGTCTGCCAGGGGCTGCACATCGGAAAAACTGCCTGCTATCGGGGTCCCGGACCAATCGACGACCATCAGCAACCCTGGGGCCAGATGTGCTCCTGCTGCAACATTTGCACTGGCCACGACAATCTTCAGCGATGGTCGGACCGTTCGTTTTTCCACTTGGCGGTTCATCCATAGGGTGGCTCCCCAGATGGCAACCCCTGTCAGGATCAGCGAGAACACCAGAAGAAGTATGGCCCGTTTTTTGATCATCTCATGAAGCGCCTTGATGAAAAATGTCCGGAAGTGCTGGTGCCATGCAGGGCACCAGCACGTAAGCCGCGACACCGGCCAGAATGGCCACTGCGTAGGGCAGGCGATTGCCCTGCCGCAACAGGATGAACCCTAGGGCAAGCATGCCACCCGCCAGCATGGTCAACAGGGCAATCACCAATATTCCCTTGACCCCAGTAAATGCTCCTGCAAGTCCCATCAGCTTGACGTCTCCTGCTCCCATTTTATGGATAAGGTACGCAGGAAGAAACACAATGATTCCCGTCAGTAGTCCTCCCAGCATTTGTCGAAAGGGAGGGGATTGCAGAAACAGTGACAGGGTGGCTGCAATGGCCCCCCCTGCCAGCAATACAGCATTGGGAATCCTGCGGGCCTTGAGGTCAAAGTACGCCGCAATGGCTGCCAAAAGCAGCAGAACACCCAAGTTCCAGTGGTTATTGCCAATGCAACTCAAGCGGGTTTACAGCGTCACACCACACCAGCGATACTGGAAAACTCCTTGCTGACATTGCCACCCAGCAAAGACACGCCGCCAATGATGGCAGCTGCGACCAGCGCGGCAATCAAGGCATACTCGATGGCAGTCACCCCCTCTTCGGATTTCAGGAACTGTTTGATTTTCTCAATGGCAGTCAGCATGGCTCGCTCCTCATGTCGGAAATTTGATTACGGCCCCCTACGACATAACCTTACAGAGAATCTGGTAGAGAGCTCAGGAGTACTTATATCATATAAATCAAAAAATAAAACAGATTTTTTAAATCAGGTAAAATAGAATTTCTTTAAATTTATGTGAAGCTGGATGTTATAATTTCCCATAAAATATAGGCGCCCAGGCATGAGAAATCAAACCGGCAGTGTGGTCGTGGAATTCGCACTCGTGCTTCCCCTGCTTTTGCTCATCCTGTTTGGCACGGTGGAATTTGGCATCATGATGTATGACCAGGCCATCATCACCAACGCAGCGCGGGAAGGCGCACGGTGGGGAGCCGTACAATCGGTCGCCCTGAGCCACCCCATCTCCTGTTCCGACCCGGGCATATCCACCATACAGGGCGGGGATCCGGCTTCCTGCTCTGGTACCGGCTCGGGAAATGCCTGCCTGGTGGCCAGCAACTATGGCACCACGACCCTGATTTCCTTCGGCACGAATGTTTCCAGCAATCCCAGCGTGACCGTTTCCTGCAATTCAGGGGCCACGATCAATGTCACCGTCAATTACACCTACCAGGGATTGGGGTTGGGCATCCTGAGCGCACTGCAGGGCAACCAGCTGCTTACTTCCACGTCTGTCATGTATTACGAATAGATCACCGCACGCCCGGGGCTCAGGCCAGAGAAAATCGCAGCGTCCCCAGTTTCTCGATGGAAGACTCGATCCTGTCGCCTGCCTTGAGCCATACCCGCTTGTCTGCCGGCTTACCCTGGATCACGCCTTCCGGGGTTCCGGTGAAGATGATGTCGCCAGGTTCCAGAGGGAAATGCTTGCTGATATACGCAATGATTTGCTGCGTGTTGAAAATGAAATCGGACGTATTGGAGGATTGGCGCACCTCCCCATTGACCCGGGTTTCGATTTTAAGTGCGTTGGGGTTGCCGACCAAATCCGCTGAGACGAAATAAGGCCCGATGGGGGCAAAATGATCCAGGGTCTTGCCGATCATCCACTGGCCATTGGGCAGTTCCAGTTGAAGATCCCGCGCCGAGAAATCCTGTCCGGTGCAATATCCCGCCACATGATCCAGGGCCTGTTCTTCCGTTACCTGATGGGCCCGCTTCCCCATGACCACCAGAAGCTCCGTCTCGTAGTCGAATTTGTAGGAAATGTCCCGGGAAGGCAGGAGGATCGTACAATTCTGGGCCGCCAGCGCGTTGTTGTACTTGTTGAAAAGTGGCGGCACTCGGGGCGGTTGCATGCCAATCTCACGGGCATGGTTACGGTAATTGAGCCCCACGCAGACAATTTTTCCAGGACTCTGGAACAGCCGTCCGTAAGTGATGTCGGATTCCTCCACGTGGTAGGCCCTGCCCTGCTTGCCGGCAGCCGCAATCACACGGTACAGCGCTTCGGCCTGGCCTTGCTGCAACAGCGCATCCAGCGTGAATGGCGCGGCAAGTCCCAATCCCCGCGCCGCCGCACGCACGTCGAGGATGCCGTCATGCTGCTTCACCCCCAGGGTTTCAGAACCATCCTGTTGTAACAGGGACAGCAGGGTCAACCCCTTGACCATTTGCGGTTGCCCGGATGCCGTCGTGCTGCTATTGGGTTGGGCCTGCACCACGCCGGCAGCCAAACCGACGACGCCAGCAGCGGCCACAGTGGATTTCTGGAAAAAATCTCGGCGCCGATTGTCCATGGGGTTCTCCTTCGTCGATGGTTGCGACCATTGCAGAAAATACGATCATCATGCCACCTTCAGGCGTTTGCGGCTAACGGCCAGGGAGCCGCCGATCATGCCCACCAGGCTTGCCATGAGCCCCGCCAGTTGGGGTGGGATCATCGCATCAGGCACCACCAGCTCGCAAATGATCCACACCGCAGCACCCAGGGTGACAGAAAGCAGGCCCCCCAGAGGCGTGGCACGCTTCCAGTAAACACCGAAGGCCAGGGGAACAAAAGCGGACACCAGCGTGATTTTATAGGCGCTCTCCACCATCTTGAAAATGGACAGTTCCGACCGGATCGCAATGAATGTCACCAGCACCGTGAAGACCAGCACCACGATCCGCATGACTTTGAGAAGCTGCTCATCACTCATGTGCCGATAGAATCCGCGCACCACATTCTCGGCAAAGGTCACGGAAGGCGCCAGCAGGGTTGCCGATGCACAGCTTTTGATGGCGGACAGCAAGGCCCCAAAAAACATGACCTGGGCAAATATCGGAGAGTGGTTCAGGATCAGTTTTGGGAGGATCAATTGCGAATCGGAGTCGAGATATTGCCGCACCAGACCGGGATCGATCAGTGTTGCGGAATAGGCGAGAAACATGGGAATGAACGCAAAGAGGAAGTACAGGCTGCCGCCCAGCACAGAAGCATTGCGAGCCGTCCGCTCATTGTTGGAAGAAGTCACCCGCTGAAACACATCCTGCTGGGGAATGGAACCCAGCATCATGGTAATCCAGGCAGCAAAGAATCCGATGACATCGGCCAGGTTCAGTGCGGGCCAGAAATTGAATTTGCCGGCCAATGCGGCGTGTTGCACGACTGCCCCCACGCCTCCTGCAGAGCCGCTCAGGTCCCAGGCAATGTAAACCATGCCCAGCATGATGATGATCATCTGGATGAAATCGGTGATGGCGACCGAGAGCATGCCACCAAACAATGTGTAGACCATCACGGTGGCAGCGCCCACGATCATGCCGGCCTCCTTGGAGATCATGTCGTCCGACACCACATTGAACACCAGTCCGAGGGCCTTGATTTGAGCAGCCACCCAGCCCAGATAGGACACCACGATGCACAGGGTGACCAGGATTTCCACGGTCCTTCCATACTGCAGGCGGTAGAAATCGCCGATCGTCAGCAGTTTCTTCCGATACAGCGGTACCGCAAAGAAAAGCCCCACCAGAATCAGGCACAAAGATGAACCGAAAGGATCTGCCACCACACCGTGCAGTCCTTCCTTCAAAAATGTTGCGGGAATGCCCAGGACGGTTTCGGAACCGAACCAGGTCGCAAAGACCGTGGCCGTGACCACATATAACGGCATGCTATGCCCGGCAGCGGCATAGTCGGAGGTATTGTGTACGCGCAACGCCACCCACAGTCCGATGGCCACGGAAATAATCCAGTAAGTGATGACAAACCAGAGCAGCATGTACAGTCCCGCTTTGCGAATGCGTGATTTTAACGGGTAGGAATCGCGATTGGCTACTGATCCAGCAGCTCAAGCGCCAACGGTGGCAGCATGTTCCGGATCCCACCGGCTGGCATGAAGGGCATCACGCCGAGACAGGGCGCTTCTATCTCGTGTCTCAGGGTCTCCAGGTTCCCATCAAATGCCACCATGTGTGGATCGAGCCGGTTGGCAACCCAGCCGGCCAGCAATAACCTGCGCGACCGGATGGCTTCCACGGTGAGCAGTGCATGATTGAGGCAACCCAGGCGCATGCCCACCACCAGGATCAACGGCACGCCGAGAAATGCACAGAGGTCTGCCATGTCACCCTCTGCCCCCAGGGGCACACGAAAGCCTCCCGCACCCTCCACCACCACGATGTCGGCACGTGCCTGCAACGCGCGTAGTGCGGTCTGGATGACGGAAAAATCAATCCCGACACCTGCTTCCTGTGCAGCAAGGTGCGGGGAGATGGCCGGCACGAAGGCATAGGGGTTGACCCATTGGCGCGCAAGGGCGCCCTCCGCGCACAACGCCTGCTGCGAAGGCGGACCGACGGAGCAGGAAGAATTCGCGATCAGCTGTTCCACGTCGTCGTGGCGCAAGTTGCCCTGCTCGTACTGGCATCCGGTCGCCACCGGCTTCATGCCCACCGTATCGAGGCCCAGGTGGGTAAATCGCTGCAACAAGCCACAGCTCACCGTGGTTTTGCCAACACCCGTATCGGTCCCTGTTACGAACCAGGCGCGCTTCACAGGGGGAGGACCTCATCGAGTGCCTGCCGGGCTGCCTCCACCATGAACTGGAATTCAGCATCTGTCAGCGTATAGGGGGGCATGAAATAAACGGTGGTTCCAATCGGGCGCAACAGCAACCCTTGATGCAAGGCAGCCCGGTGGAATCGTCGGGAAAAATCGGTCGCGTCACTCAGCACGTCAAATGCCCAGATCATGCCCCGATGCCTGAAATGGGCAATGCGGGGATCGAGTTTCAAAGGGGCGACCATGGCCTCAAACTGCGCCTGCCTGGACTGGTTGGTGGCAATCACCGCTTCCTGCTCGAAAATATCCAGGACTGCCAGTGCGGCACGGCATGCCAAAGGGTTTCCGGAGTAGGAGTGGGAGTGCAGAAACCCCCGTGCCAGGCGGTCATCGTAGAACGCTGCATAAATGTCATCCGAAGTCATGACGACCGACAAGGGCAGGAAGCCTCCTGTAATTCCTTTCGACAGGCACAGGAAATCCGGCACGATGCCCGCCTGCTCATGGGCAAACAGTGTGCCGGTGCGCCCGAAACCCACGGCAATTTCGTCGGCAATCACATGCACCCGATGGCGCTGACATGTCGCATATACCTGGGCCAGGAATTCCGGCGTATGAAATACCATGCCGGCCGCCGCCTGCACCAGCGGTTCGATGATCAGCGCCGCAGTACGGGCATGATGCACGGCCAGATGCAGCTCCAGTGCCTCCAGTGCCTTTGCCGCCGCGGAAGGCCCCAGGCGGATATCCGGGCTGGGAAGAATGGTGCTGTCACGAATGAGTTCTGCGTAGGCAGCGCGAAACAGTGGGACATCGGTAACTCCGAGGGCCCCGAGGGTTTCACCGTGATAGCTCCCCGCCAGTGCCATGAAGCCGTTTTTCTCCGGCATGCCGCAATTGCGCCAGTAATGGGCACTCATTTTCAGCGCCATTTCGGTTGCCGAGGCCCCATCCGAACCATAAAAGCAATGGCCCAGCTGCTGCCCCGTCGCTTGGGATAGGCGCTCGGAAAGCCGGACGACCGGCTCGTGCGTAAACCCCGCCAGCATCACGTGCTCCAGCTCCTTCAGTTGTGCCTGCAAGGCCTGCACGATGCGGGGGTGCCCATGTCCGAACAGGTTGACCCACCAGGACCCCAGTCCGTCAAGAATACGCCGCCCGTCAAAATCGTATAGCCAGACTCCCTCGGCCCGTTGCACCGGCACCAGCGGGAAATCCTCATGCCACTTCATTTGCGTACAAGGGTGCCAGACCGCCTTTCGGCTGCGTTCCAGCCAATCCTGATTGCTCATGCAAGTTCCTTCAGGGCATCCAGCAGGTACGTCACATCCTGTGGCAGGTGCAACGCAGAAAGGGAAATGCGCAAACGGGCTGATCCCGGCGGCACCGTGGGTGGGCGAATGGCGGGCACCCACAGACCACGATCCTGCAAGCCCTTTGCAATACGCATCACCGTGGTATTGTCCCCCAGCATGAGGGGATGAATCGCTGTCCGGGAGGGCAGCAGCGCCCAGGGCAGGTCGCGCGCACCATCCTGCAGTTGCCGGGCAAGCTGTGACAGCCGGTTGCGCCGGAACTGGTCCTGGCGAATATGTTGGAGGCTTGCCAGACAGGCAGCAGCCAGTACCGGTGGGGTCCCCGTCGTGAAAATATAGGTGCGGGAGCGTTGCATCAGCCATTCGATGAGATCGTAGGATCCGCCCACAAACGCACCAAAGACCCCTGCCGCCTTGCCCAGGGTTGCCATGTAGAGCACACGGCCGGAGTGAATGGCATGGTGTGCCAGGCTGCCCCTGCCCTCCTCCCCCAACACTCCAAAGCCGTGCGCGTCATCCACGATCAGCATGGCATCGTGCTGATCGGCCAGGGCCACCAGCGCGGGCAAAGGAGCCATGTCCCCATCCATGCTGAAAACCGCATCGGTCACGATCCATTTCTCTCCTGCCGGGCAATTGCTCAAGGCCCTTTGCAGGTGTTCCACATCGCCATGGGGATAGATCGTGAGGGATTGCGGACTGGCCAGCCGGATGCCATCAATCAGGCAGGCATGGTTCAGCGCATCGGAAAATACGGCGGCATCCCGGCCAATCAAGGCCGGCAGGATACCGAGATTGGCCATGTAACCCGTGGAAAAGTGCAGGCAGCGCTCGAATCCCAGCCAGCGTGCCAGCGCGAGTTCCAGTTCGGCCACGGGAACGGAATGCCCGCTGATCAACGCGGAAGCGCCCGCACCTACCCCATAGTGATCCAGGGCGGCATGCGCCGCGGCAATCAGGTCGGGATGATTGGCAAGCCCCAGGTAGTCGTTCGACGCGAATGCCAGGAGGGGAATGCCGTCCACGTGCATTTTCCTCTGCTGTGGCCCCTCCACAACCCGGCGTTGCCGCAGGGTTCCACTTTGCGCGAGGGTTTGCAATCTATTTCGGGGATCATACCTCATCATATGATTATAACCAGCCGGACTTTTATTGCCTGCCCCTAAAGTTTATAATTTCGGGTTTCAGCACACCTGACATTCAATATCGCCATGGCAGCCATTGGTACAGAGAAAGTCCTCACGGTTCATCACTGGAACGAATCCCTGTTCAGTTTCACGACAACCCGCGATCCAGGACTGCGATTCGAGAACGGTCATTTCGTCATGATCGGACTCCAGGTGAACGGCAAACCCCTGACCCGCGCCTATAGTATTGCCAGCGCCAACTATGAAGAGCATCTGGAGTTCCTCAGCATCAAAGTTCCCAACGGGCCTTTGACGTCGCGCTTGCAGCATATCCAGGTGGGTGATGAAATTCTGGTGAGCCGCAAGCCTGTCGGCACACTGGTCATTCATGACCTTCTGCCGGGAAAGCATGTCTACCTTTTTGCCACTGGGACTGGCCTCGCCCCATTCATGAGCATCATCAAAGACCCTGAAACCTACGAACGTTTCGAGAAAATCATTCTCGTCCATGGCGTGCGTCAAGTATCCGAACTGGCCTATCGCGAGTTCATTCAGCATGAGTTGCCCAACAATGAGTATTTCGGGGAGGATGTACGGAGAAAGCTGGTTTACTATCCTACTGTGACACGGGAAGAATTCGAAACCACGGGGCGCATCACCACGCTCATTGAAAGCGGGCAGCTCTTTTCCGACATCGGCCTGCAGCCGCTCGATTCTGCTGTGGACCGTGCCATGATCTGCGGCAGTCCCGGCATGCTGAAGGATATCTCCGGCATGCTGGACGTCCGCGGGTTCAAGATTTCCGGTGGGGTGGGAGAACCAGGCGACTACGTGATCGAACGGGCTTTCGTGGAAAAATAGCGTTCTCCATCAGCCTTGGTTTTCCGGCGCGCGTGACCTGGCGTGGTCCTGGGCGACCAGCAGGTAGACGGCAGGCACCACGAACAGGGTAAACAGGGTGCCTATGGACAGCCCGCTGAAAATCACGAGTCCCATGGCCTTGCGTCCTGCCGCCCCGGCCCCTGACGCGAGCACGAGGGGCACCACTCCCAGCACCATGGCTGCGGTCGTCATCAGAATGGGCCTGAGCCGCACGGATGCTGCTTCAATGACGGCCTCCAGACGCGTTTTCCCTGCCAGTTGCAACTGATTGGCAAACTGCACGATCAGGATGCCATGCTTGCTGATGAGCCCCATCAGGGTCACCAGTCCCACCTGGGTGTAGATGTTGAGCGTGGCAAGCCCGAGGTTGATGAATATGAGTGCGCCAAACAGCGCCATGGGCACGGAGACCAGAATCACCACAGGGTCGCGGAAACTTTCGAACAAGGCAGCCAGTACCAGAAAAACGAGCAGGACGGCAAACAACAGGGTCACCACGAAACCGCCTGACTCCTGGATATATTGGCGGGATGCTCCCGAATAATCCACGTTATACCCCACGGGGGCCACCTCACGGGTGGTCTTGCGAAGAAATTCCAGCACTTCCGACTCGGACACCAGAGGTGTCGCCACGCCGGCAATCGTGGTGGCATTCAACTGCTGGAAATGGCTCACGGTTTCGGGCACCACGTGGCGTTCCAGTCGCGCAAGCGTTCCTACCGTCACAAGTGCCCCGCTCGGTGTCTTGACATGGTAGTCCAGCACCTGCTCAGGATTGAGCCGATCCACCTGCTGCACTTGAGGAATCACCTTGTAGGACCGTCCTCCCAGGGAGAAATAATTGACATACCCTCCCCCCAGGGCACCATTCAACGTGCTGCCCACATCCTGCTCCGTCAATCCCATGGTGCTCGTCATGTCACGATCCACTGTCACCGCTGCCTGGGGCTTGTCGATTTTGAGGTCGGCATCCACGAAAAAGAACATGCCGCTGTGCCGCGCCCGATCCAGGACTTTCTGGGCCACTTCATTGAGATTGGCAAAAGGCTCGGTGGTATTGATGACAAATTGCACCGGCAAACCCTGCGTGCCCGGCAGCGGCGGGAATTGGAAGGCCGCCACCCTTGCCCCGGCCAGGCTCCCCCACTTTGCCTGCAAGTCCTTCTGCAATGCATCGGCAGAGCGATGGCGTTCGTCCCAGGGTTTGAACACCGTGCCTCCCAACCCCTGGTTCAATACGGGCGCACCGGTGATCTGGAACATCTGGGCGTATTCCGGTTCGCTCTTCGCAATTTCATAAAGCTTCTGTGCATACCGGTTCATTTCGTCCGCAGTGGCATTGGGCGGTCCGGTCATGGAATACAGCACGATGCCCTGGTCTTCGGGAGGGGCAAGCTCGCGGGCCGATGTCACAAACAGATAGACGGTTGCAAGGAGCAGCAAAAGCCCCATGGTGACCCAAACTCCTCCGGTCTGCAGGGCCCTGCCGAGGGTATTCTGGTAGCGTCGGTGCAACGCATCAAACGTTCGGTCCAGGAATGCCACGAACTTGTGCTCGTGCTCATCGCTTTTGAAAAAACGCGAACACATCATGGGCGACAGCGTCAGGGCCACGATGCCTGAAACCGTCACGGCACCCGCCAGGGTAAAGGCAAATTCCGTAAACAGCGCACCTGTCAGCCCACCCTGGAACCCGATGGGTATGTACACGGCGATCAGCACCACCGTCATGGCAAGGATCGGCCCTCCCAGCTCGCGTGCCGCCAGGATCGCCGCCTCCCAGGGAGACTTTCCTTCCTCTTTCATGTGGCGGTCGACGTTTTCCACGACGATGATGGCATCGTCCACCACCAGTCCGATGGCCAGTACCAGTGCCAGCAACGTCAGCAGGTTGATGGAATAGCCCAGCATGAGCATGATCAGGAATGTCCCGATCAGGGACAGGGGCATGGCAATGACGGGGATCACCACGGCACGCAGGCTTCCCAGAAACAGGAAGATCACCAGGGTCACGATGAGCAGGGCTTCCACAAGGGTTTTGGCCACTTCCTGGATGGAGGAAGTGATGTATGCGGTGGCATCATAAACAATCTGCCCCGTCAGTCCCGTGGGAAGTTTCGCCTGCAATGCCGGAAACGCCTCGCGCACCCGCTTTGCCACTTCCAGCACATTGGCACCCGGCGCGACTTTGATGCCGATGAAAACGGAGCGCTGGCCGTCAAAGGCCACATTGAAGTCGTAATTCTCAGCGCCCAGCGTCACATTGGCCACGTCTTCAAGACGCACGAGGGTCGAACCCTTCTGACGCACCACCAGATTCTTGAATTCGGAGACGCTATGCAGGTCGGTCCCGGAAGTCAAATCGACGGTCACCGCCTGTCCCTTGGTTCCTCCCACCGCCGCGAGATAATTGTTGGATGCCAGCGCGTTGGTGACGTCGGCGGCCGTCACTCCGAAGGAGGCCATGCGGGCCTCGTCGAGCCAGGCGCGCAATGCAAAGTTGCGAGCACCGAGAATCTCGGCAGTTTGAACGCCTTCCAGCGAATCCAGTTTTGGCTTGACTTCCCGCAGCAGGAAATCAGTGACATTGTTGGTGGGCAATACATTGCTGTAAAAACCCATGTACATGGAATCGATCGTTTGCCCAATCTGCACCGACAGAACGGGAAGCTGAGTCTGCGGCGGCAACTGGTTTCGGACCGAATTGACCTGCGTATTGATTTCGGTCAGCGCCCGGTTCGGATCATAGTTCAGGCGCAGGGTGGCCGTAATGATGGAAGTCCCCATCAGGCTGTTGGAAGAAAGGTAATCGATTCCCTGCGCCTGGGCGATGGCGGACTCGAGTGGCTGGGTGATGAAGCCGGCCACGGTCTGCGCATCGGCACCAAAATAATTGGTGGTGATGGTCACCACGGCATTCTGGGTACGCGGGTATTGGTTGATGGGAAGGCCGAACACGGCCCGCAAACCCAGGACCAGTATCAGCAGGCTGATGACAATGGACAGGACCGGCCTGCGAATGAAAAGGTCAGTGAAATTCATGGACGCGCTCGGCTCACTGTTCCTGGGGAGTGGGAGCCGGCTCGTTGGGCGGCAACAACTGGTTGTTGATGAAAACAGGCGTCCCTGTCTTCAGCTTGATCTGACCGCTCGTGACCACGGTCCTGCCCGATTCAAGCCCGGACAGGATGGCGACCTGATCGCCGCGGGTGGCACCGGTGGTCACGAACACCTGCTCTGCCACCCACTGTGGCCTGGGACCCGGGTGGGTTTCGCCTCCCGCATCCGCCTTCGGCGCAGGGGCCGGTTTGAGGATAAATACGGTGGCGCCGTATGGGTTGTAGGTAATCGCGGATTGGGGGACGGTCACCAGCGCCTGTTTTTCCCCATAGCGCCAAAAAATTTTCCCGAACATGCCCGGCAACA
>JAKBAT010000055.1 GCA_021808815.1 Pseudomonadota bacterium | reverse complement strand
TGCCGGCGCTGGGGGCCTGCACCGTGCTTGACGAGGCAGGATGGCGAGCCCTGCGGCAGAGGTTCGATGGCTTCGCAGCCTGGCGGGCAGCGCGACCGGAGGAACAGGCGGAAGACCCCGACCTGCGCGATCTGGAGCGCCTTGCGCGCTATGTACGCGATCTCATGACACTTGCCAATAACTTTGTGTCCTTCAAGGATTTCTATACCCGTCAGGGCAAGGCCACGTTCCAGGCCGGTACGCTGTATCTGGACGGGCGTTCCTGCGAGCTGTGCGTGACGGTGATCGATCCTGCCAAGCACGCGGCACTGGCCAGCCTGTCCCGCATTTGCCTGGTGTATTGCGACTGCGTTCGTGGAGATCGCAAGATGACCATAGCGGCAGCCTTCACCGCAGGCGATTCAGACCAGCTGATGGTGGGGCGCAATGGCGTGTTTTACGATCGCGAGGAAGCGGATTGGGATGCGACGATCGTCAAGATCATCGATCACCCCATCAGCCTGCGTCAGGCCTTCTGGTCGCCATACAAACGTCTGGCACGCCTGATGGGGGACCAGATGCAAAAGCTGGCTGCGAGCCGGGCCAAGGAGAATGAATCTCGCCTGACTCAGACGGCCGGCAATGCCTTGCATAAACCGGCGAGCCCCGTGGCACCGGCGGCGCCAGCTCAGGCAGCGTTTGACGTCGGCAAGTTTGCTGGAATTTTTGCGGCGCTGGGGTTGGCTGTGGGCGCAATCGGAACTGCGTTGGCCTCGGTGGTAATGGGGCTCCTGTCCTTGCGCTGGTGGCAAATCCCCTTGGCATTCGTGGGTTTCGTGATCGTGATTTCCGGACCAGCCGTGGCGTTGGCATGGTTCAAGCTGCGTGCCCGCAACCTGGGGCCGATCCTTGATGCGAATGGTTGGGCCATCAACGCCCGTGCCTGCATCAACATTCCCTTTGGCACGTCGCTGACCCATCTGGCGATCCTGCCTCCCAATGCCGAACGATCCCTTAGCGATCCCTATGCCGAAAAACGCCCTTCTCCAGGGACTTACCTGGTGCTGGCGATTCTCCTGGGCGTCATCTTGGCGGTCTGGTGGGTCATCAAACTGCTGGTGGGCTGACGGAACGGCAACGCCGTCCCGTCCAGGGCCAAACCGGAAAGCGGGTTTACTGCTTGAGGGCTTCCACGGAAACGGTGACGGTGACGTCGTCCCCCACCAGAGGGGCGTATTTGCCCATATGGAAATCCGTACGCTTGAGGTGGGTCACCGCGTCTGCCCCGCAGGCTTCCTTCTTGGCCATGGGATGGACCATGCACTTGAAGGAGGTGATCTTGAGCACCACCGGACGCGTGACACCTTTGAGGTTCAGCTCGCCCACGACTTCGTCAGGAACGTCCCCCTTGAAGCGGATCTCGCTGGACTTGAACGTGGCCTTGGGATAGGTGGCGGTATCCAGGAAATCTTCACCCTGGATGTGTTCGTTGAACTGGGCTGAACCGGTGCTGGCGGAACGGGTGTCGATGACAATGTCGGCAGAACCGGTTTTGGCGGCAGTATCCAGGACGATGGTGCCGGATACCTTGTCGAAACGGCTCAGCTGGGTGCTAAACCCCATATGACTGTACGAAAAACGTGCAAACGTATGATTGGGGTCAGTGACGTAAGTCTCCGGTTGGGCCAGTGCCGGAAATGCCACCGCGGTCATGAGGGCCACAGCACATAAGGAACGTCGCATGGAAATCTCCTGGGGTTGAGGTCGTAATGGTCTGTGCGCACCGCATTTAGTACGCATACGAACAATATATCCGGTTGCCCCCGGAAATGCAAGGGGATACCGTGATTTTCAAGGTTTTACGCGGCGTGAGAAACGCTATAAACTTCCCCAGGTTACGAAACCCCTTACACTTGGTCTCCCCCATGGACTTTTCTGAGCTGAAATCGGTCTGTTGCGGCTGCAGCATCCGCGAGCTGTGTTTGCCGGCAGGGCTCACCGATCAGGAAGTCTTGCTGCTCGACCAGCACATGTCACACCGGCAGCCCATCAAGAAAGGGGAGTCCCTGTATCGCACGGGGGATACCTTCCGTTCCCTTTATGCCGTGAGCACGGGTTTTTTCAAAACCAGCATCCTGCACGAGGATGGCCGGTCGCAGGTGACGGGCTTCCAGATGGCAGGGGAAATCCTGGGATTGGATGCCATCAGCACAGACCGACACATTTGTGATGCCGTGGCGCTGGAAGACAGCGTGGTTTGCGAAGTGCCCTTCGAGCGTTTCGAGGAACTGGGCCAGCTCATGTCCAATCTGCAGCGACGCTTCAACCGCACACTGTCCAGCGAAATCGTGCGCGAACAGGGGATCATGCTGCTGCTGGGCAGCATGCGATCGGAAGAGCGCCTTGCGGCATTTCTGGTCAATCTGGCCAAACGGTTTTCCATCCGCAAGCAATCCGGATCGGAACTGGTGTTGCGCATGACCCGTGAAGATATTGGCAGTTACCTGGGCCTGAAGCTTGAAACGGTCAGCCGCTTGCTGTCCCGCTTTCACGATGAGGGGTTGCTGGACGTGCATGGACGCAATATCCAGATCCTGGATCAGGTGGGGCTCAATCGCCTGGTGGGTAGCACCTGAATTTCCCCCTGTTTTCTCGCTTCATTGTTGCAGCGGTGTGACTTTTCCGTCATCTTCACGCGTCAGTTGCATAAAATTTCCACTTTTTTGATCTAAATCAAATTGAGTGGTTCATCTACTCCCTACGATGTACCCCAGAGGTGCAGGGCCATTTGAGAGCCGTCACCGTTTTTGAACCTGAGGGGGGAGTGAATCACATGAAAGGAAATCGTACAAGAACAATCCGTTTGACCCTGCTGGCTGTTGCCGCTGCAGGCGTGACGATGACAAGCGCAGTGCGGGCCGACGACGAGTTGACGCCATGGATGGTACGTGTGCGCCTGCTGGACGTGGTGACCGAACGCAACAACAGTGCAGGCGGGGGGGTGCCCAGCGATGCACTCAAAGTCTCGAACCAAGTGCAGCCGGAAGTGGATGCGACCTATTTCTTCACGAAAAACATTGCTGCCGAACTGATTGCCACCTATCCCGTGAGCCATGCCATCAATCTGTCCGGTAGCGATATCGGGGGCCTGAAGGAACTGCCGCCGACGCTCAATTTGCAGTACCACTTCGACCCACTGGGCAAGATTACCCCTTATGTGGGTGCAGGCGTGACCTATATGCGCACCTGGGATTCCCGAGCAGCAGGCGGGGCACTGACCACTTCCCAGAACAACTGGGGGGATGACCTGCAGGTGGGAATGGACTATGCCCTCGATGCGCACTGGTCTTTCAACGTGGACGTGAAAAAAATCTGGGTCAGCGCCAATGTGGAAACCGTGGGCGGAGCCGGGGTGCTGACGGCGAACGTGAATCCCTTGCTGGCCGGGGTCGGCGTAGGGTACCACTTTTAAACTCGCTTCTGCGCCGGCACCCCCTCGCCGGCGCCAAACGCCACCGCAGGCCTAAATTGCGGTGGCGTTTTTCCGGGGGAAGTTCCTAAACGAGAAAAGTTTGATTTAGATCAAATTTAGGGAAAGGAAAATGCTTCATATTGGCGCCATGCCTTTCCCGACTTTCTGACCCATGGCCCTCATCAGTCCAGTTCTCCTGCAGCGGTTTGACATTCCCGGGCCCCGCTACACGTCCTACCCTACAGCCGACCGCTTTGCACCGGATCCCGAAGGACACGCGTTGGTGGCAGCGCTGGAGCAACGCGCCCAGGATGGAGCACCAGCCCCCCTGTCCCTGTACGTGCATGTGCCATTTTGCGAGTCCGTCTGTTACTACTGCGGCTGCAACAAGGTCATCACCAAAGACCATGGCAAGGCGCAGGACTACCTGCATTATCTGGAGCTGGAAGGCCGGCTGGTGGCAGGGCACATGGAGCGGGCCGGGGGCGGACGCGCTGTGGTGGCCCAGCTGCACCTGGGAGGGGGGTCCCCCACTTTTCTGTCCGATGCAGACCTGTCACGGCTGGTCACCACGTTGAGGACCCAGTTTGCTTTTCAGGATGGAGCAGAGTGTTCCATCGAAGTCGATCCCCGTACCGTGGATGCCACACGCCTGGCGCACCTGCGTGCCCTGGGATTTAACCGCATCAGCTTCGGGGTGCAGGACTTCGATCCCACCGTACAGGCGGCCGTGCACCGGGTACAGTCCTACGCCCAGGTGGCATCCCTGATGGAGGATGCCCGTGCCCTCCGGTTCGATTCCATCAACGTTGACCTGATTTACGGATTGCCCCATCAGGATGCAACGTCGTTCCAGCGAACGCTCGAGCAGGTCACAACACTGCATCCCGATCGCATTGCCCTGTATGCCTACGCCCACCTGCCGGCGCGCTTCAAGCCGCAGCGCCGCATCAACGCCAGGGCGTTGCCAGGCGCCGAGCTCAAGCTGCAGATGTTGGACCTGGCGATCCGGAAATTTCTGGAGCATGGATACGAATACATTGGCATGGACCATTTCGCCCTGCCGGAAGACCAACTGGCCCAGGTCAAGCGCAATGGCCAGCTCCAGCGGAATTTTCAGGGATACCACGCCAACCCTGGCGCTGATCTGGTGGGGCTCGGGGTATCTGCCATCAGCCAGGTGGGGCGCGCCTACAGTCAGAACGTCAAAACACTGGCGGCCTATTACGCTGCGCTTGATGCCGGAAAGTTGCCGGTGGAGCGTGGCCTGACCCTCAACGAAGACGACCTGGTCCGGCGCGATGTGATCATGCGCCTGATGTGTCAGGGCCGCCTCAATTTTGAAATGCTGGAACGCTGCTACGGTATCCAGTTTGAAAATTATTTCGAGGATGCCCTGCAGCGTGTCCGCGAATTCGAAGCATTCGACCTCGTGACCCGCACGCCCGCGGGACTTGAGGTCAGCAAGGCGGGTTGGTTCCTTGTGCGTGCCATTGCCATGGCATTCGACAAATACCTATGGCAGCACGCCGACCACCACCGCTTTTCAAAGGTGTTGTAGCAGTCTCCTAAAGTGGTCTTTGCCGCCCCCGGTTCACGCCGCGGGCGGTTTTCTTTTCCCGTGCTTCCGGTGTTATCATTCGAGCCAAAGCGTATGAAAGTGCCGGTCAGTGGTCTGGCCGGAAACGGAGTGGAGCAGACAATGAAATTGATCACTGCAATCATCAAGCCTTTCAAGCTGGATGAAGTGCGCGAAGCCTTGTCCGAAATCGGAGTTTCCGGCCTGACCGTGACGGAAGTGAAAGGCTTCGGCCGACAGAAGGGGCATACGGAGCTTTATCGTGGCGCCGAATATGTGGTGGATTTCCTGCCCAAAGTCAAAATCGAAGTGGTGGTGGCCGATGGCATCGAAGAGAAAGCCATTGATGCCATCATACGTGCTGCCCGAACCGGGAAAATCGGTGATGGCAAGATTTTCGTGATGGATGTGGGTCAGGCCGTCCGCATCCGGACCGGCGAAATCAACGACGCGGCAGTTTAATCAGGCATTCCCAGCGCGCTTCGCAGGCGCAGGGCTTTCTCCAGTGCTTCGTGGGCGCTGTTTCCCAGAACGGTGAAGTGCCCCATCTTGCGACCAGGTCGTGGGGCCTGTTTCCCGTACAAGTGCAGTTTGGCATCCGGCTCCTGGAAAATCACTTCCCAGGGGGGCGTGCCCTGTTCCCACAAGTCCCCCAACAGGTTGACCATGGCGGCCGGTCGCAACAGTTCCGTGCTGCCCAGGGGCAGGCCGCAGAGGGTGCGCACCTGTTGCTCGAACTGACTGGTGACGCAGGCATCCAGGGTGTAGTGGCCGCTGTTGTGGGGGCGGGGCGCAATTTCATTCACGAGCAGGGTATCGATGCCGGTCACGAAGAATTCCACGGCCAGGATCCCCACATATTCCAGGTGATCGGCGATGTCGGTGGCGATCTTGCAGGCCCGTGCTGCCAATTCCTCGCGGATGCGGGCCGGGGCGATGGTGAGGTCCAGGATGCCGTGCTGGTGGCGGTTTTCGGCAACGGGCCAGAGGGTTGTCTGGCCATTGGCACTGCGTGCCAGCAATACGGAAATTTCCAGGCGCAGGGGGACCAGCGTTTCGATCACGGCGGGTAACAGGGCAGGCTGGGATTCCACGGCCTGCATTGCTTCCAGGATGGATTGCACGCGCACCTGGCCCTTGCCGTCATATCCGAACCGGGCGGTTTTGATGATGGCGGGAAATTTCACATCGCGCAGCACCTGCTCGAATTCGCGTGGATGGCGTGCAATGACGAAGGGCCCCACCGGGAAGCCATGATCGCGAAAGAAGGTCTTTTCGCGAACGCGATCCTGGGCAATGGCGACCGCATAGGCTGAAGGACGTACCGGGCAATGGGTGGCCAGCTGTTCCAGGGCTTCGGCCGAGACGTTTTCGAACTCGGTGGTGATGGCCGCACAGGACTGCGCCAGGGTTTCCAGGGCAGCCGAATCCTCGAAAGCGGCGCACAAATGACGTGTGGCGAAATGGGCGGCCGGGGACGCGGGATCCGGGTCCAGCACGATCACGTCGTAACCCATGGTTCGGGCGGCAGCGCTGAACATGCGCCCAAGCTGCCCACCGCCCAAAAGGCCCAAGGTGGTGTGCTGCATGACCGTCATTGTTGTTCTGGCGGGAGCGTCATGGCCTGTACCGAGCTGGCCAATTCCGCGCGAAAGGCGGCCAGTCTTTCCGCGAGACCGGGGATTTCACGAGACAGCAGGCTGACGGCAAACAGGGCTGCATTGGCGGCACCGGGCTCGCCAATGGCAAATGTGGCCACTGGAATGCCTTTGGGCATCTGGACGATGGACAGGAGCGAATCCTGGCCTGCGAGGCTGGTGCTGGGGACGGGGACTCCCAGTACTGGCAATGTGGTTTTGGCCGCCAGCATGCCGGGCAGGTGCGCAGCACCTCCAGCGCCGGCAATGATGCAGGCCAATCCGCGGGTGCGGGCCTCCATGGCATAGGCAAACATGAGGTCGGGCGTGCGATGGGCGGATATCACCCGCGCCTCATAGGGGACGTCAAACTGTTCCAGCATCCTGGCAGCATGTTCCATCACGCGCCAGTCCGATTGGCTCCCCATGACAATGCTCACCAGTGGCGCGGCCATGACGGGGAATCAGTCCACCAGCCCGCGCGCCTCTGCCACCTGGCTGCGGTAAGAGTCGAAAATGAAGCGCAAGGCATCGGCCATGCCCACCTGGGGGGTCCATTCCAGGTCGTGCTGGGTATTGGCGATTTTGGGAACGCGGTTCTGTACGTCCTGGTAGCCCTTGCCGTAATAAGCTTCGGAAGTGGTTTCCACCAGTTGCACGCGTTGGGCGCTCTCCCGGTACTCGGGGTATTCCAGCGCCAGTTTCAACATCATATGGGCAAGTTCCTTGACCGAGTAGTTGTTGGCGGGGTTGCCCACGTTGTAGATTTTCCCCGTGGCAATGCCATTGCGGTTCTCGATCATTTTCATGAGGGCCGATACGCCATCATCGATGTAGGTGAAAGCCCGTTTCTGGGTACCACCATCCACCAGCTTGATGTTTTCACCACGCACGAGGTGGCCGAAAAACTGGGTGATGACGCGTGAGCTGCCTTCCTTCGGCGTGTGGATGCTGTCCAATCCGGATCCGATCCAGTTGAACGGGCGGAACAGGGTAAAGTCCAGGCCATCCTGCATGCCATAGCCCCAGATCACCCGATCCATCAACTGCTTGCTGCAGGAATAGATCCAGCGCTGCTTTTCGATGGGGCCCAGTACCAGGTCGGAGTTTTCCGGGTCGAATTCACTGTCCCGGCACATGCCGTACACTTCCGACGTGGAAGGAAACAGGATGCGTTTCCCGTATTTGACGCAACTGCGCACGATGGGAAGGTTGGCTTCGAAATCCAGCTCGAACACGCGCAGGGGCTGCTGCACATACGTGGCGGGGGTGGCAATGGCCACCAGAGGCAGGACCACGTCACACTTCTTGATGTGATATTCGATCCATTCCCGGTTGATGGTGATGTCGCCTTCGAAAAAATGAAAGCGCGGATGATCGATCAGGTCCGTGACCCGGTCGCTTTGCATGTCCATGCCAAATACGGACCAGTCCGTAGTATTGAGGATGCGCTGGCTCAGATGGTGGCCGATGAACCCGTTCACGCCAAGGATGAGTATTTTCTTCATGAGGTTGAATTGAACGCAAAACGACCATTATACCAGTGTTCATGGGGGTTCAGTCAGGGCGAACCCCTTCAGGGAAGCGCTGTTTGAAGGTGTCGGCGGACAAAAGGGTTCCCGCCAGTTCCAGGCCCAGCAGGTAGAGGGGCCGGCCGTCTCCGCCTGCCGCCTGTGCGACGGCATCCGGATGGGGGGCGAGGCTGGTGCGGAGGACGCGCAGGACCTTGCCCTCCAGGGTGGTGAAGGCTCCCGGGTAAGGCGGTGCCACACCGCGTACCAGGTTGTGGATGCGCTGTGCCGGCAGACGCCAGTCGATGCGTCCGTCTTCGGGACGACGCCCCCCGTAGTAGGAACCGGCAGCGAGATCCTGCGGTACGTGGGGAGCGGTCCCCGCCACCAGGGGCCCCAGCGCCTGGCGCAGGACCTGCACGCCGGCCTCGGTGACCCGCTGGAAGACATCGAAGGCGGTGTCCTCCGGGCCGATGGGAACGCGCTCCTGGGCGACGATGTCCCCTTGGTCCGGTTTGGCGGTCATGGCGTGGAGCGTCGCACCGGTTTCCGTTTCCCCCATGATGACGGCCCAGTTGACGGGTACCCGGCCACGGAATCGCGGCAGCAGGGAACCATGGAGGTTATAGGCGCCGCGTGCAGGCGCTGCCAGCAATGCGGGACCCAGCATGTGCCGGTAGTAAAAGGAGAACAGGAAATCAGGCTGCAACGCCCGAATGCGTTCCAGCACGCCGGGGGTATTGGGGTCATCCGGCTGGATGACGGGCAGCTGTCGTGTATGCGCCAGTTGGGCCACGCTTTCAAACCAGATGTGCTCGCGAGGGTTGTCGCGATGGGTGACCACCAGCGACACCTGGATGCCATGGTCCAGCAGGACTTCCAGGCAACGCACACCAATGGTGTGATACGCGAATACGACGGCCCGGGTCATGAATGCTCGGGGTCGGCGGGGGCTTCAAGAATGGCGTCGATGAGAAAGCGGGGCCGTTCGCGAACCTGCTGGTAGATGCGGCCCACGTATTCCCCCAGCAGCCCGATGCCGAACAGCAGGATGCTGATGAGGAAGAACGTGATGGCAAACAGCGTGAATACCCCCTCGGCCTCCGGGCCCAGGATGAGGCGGCGCAAGACCAGGTACACCACGAACAACCCGGACACCAGGGACAACAGGATTCCCAGCAGCGAGAACAGCTGCAGTGGGACCACGGAGAACCCGGTGACCAGGTCGAAATTGAGGCGCACCAAGCTGTAGAGCGAATACTTCGACTCTCCCGCCACGCGTTCCTCATGCCGGACTTCCACTTCCGTGGGGCGAGACGCGAAGGTGTAGGCGAGCGCCGGAATGAAAGTGTTGACTTCGCGACAGGAGGTGATGGCCTGCACGATGTGGCGATCATACGCGCGCAGCATGCACCCTTGATCCGTCATGTGGATGCGCGTGATGCGCTCACGCAGGTGGTTCATGAGCCGGGAAGCCCAGCGGCGCCAGGAAGTGTCCTGGCGATCCTGGCGAATGGTGCCCACGTAATCGTGACCAGCGTCCATGGCAGCCATGAGTTTTGCGATTTCCTCTGGAGGGTTCTGCAAATCGGCATCCAGCGTGACGATGCGTGCGCCCCGCGCGTGCTCGAACCCAGCCATGATGGCCATGTGCTGCCCAAAGTTGCCATTGAGCAGCACCACCCGGGTGACGTCGGGGCGTTTCTCGAACTGCTGCCGGAGCAGGGCAGGCGAGCGATCCCGGCTGCCGTCATTGATGAACACCACTTCGTAGGGAGTCTGCAGGGCATCGAGCGCCGGATAGAGGCGATCGAACAAGGCCTGCAGGCCCTGTTCCTCGTTGTAGACCGGGATGACGACGGAAAGCACCAGTGTCATGACCGAGCCTCCCACAGGACCTGGCGCAGGGTATTGCAAACGCGGTCCACGTCAGCCTCCTGCAGGGTGGGATAGAGCGGTAACGTCAGGGTTTCCCGGGCAATCCGTTCCGCATGGGGAAAGTCGCCTTCCTGGTACCCCAGGGTGCGGTATTGCGTGGTGAGGTGTACCGCTTCGTAGGAAATGCCGGTTCCGATGCCGCGGGCGGCCAGTGTGTCCATGATCTGCTTGCGCGTGCTCTTCAACCGATCGAGGGGGAGCAGTGGGGCAAAAAAATTCCAGCTGTGTCCGCTGTCGCCCCGGGCGGGCAGTGTACAAGGGGGGGCTGTCTGGAGTTGTTCGAAATAACGCGCCACCAGCTGCTGTCGTCTGGCGATGAATTCCTCGAGGCGGGCCAGTTGCAGCAAACCCAGTCGGGCATTCACATCCGGTAAATTGTATTTGCCCCCCGGGACGACGACGTCACGGGTGCCATCGGGCAGGCGGACGATGCCGTGAAAACGGAACTGCTCAGCACGACGGGCTTCCACATCATTGTCAAACACCAGGGCGCCACCTTCGATGGTGGTGATGTTCTTGTTGGGATGGAAACTGAAACTGGCCATGTCACCAAAACTGCCGATGCGTTTACCGTTCCAACGGCTTCCAATGGCGAGTGCGGCATCCTCGATGACGCGTAATCCGTGGGCTCGGGCGAGCGCATACAAGGCGTCCATGGGAAGGGGGAGCCCGGCAAAATGGGTGGGCATGAGGGCACGGGTGCGTGGTGTGATGGCAGCGCATGCCAGGTCCAGATCCATGTTGCGCGTGACCGGATCCACATCCACGAACACCGGACGGGCTCCGGTGCGGGTAATGGCGTTGGCGCAGGAAAAGAACGTTTGTGCCGGCATGATGACTTCGGCACCGGGGCCGATGCCAGCCGTGAGCAAGGCAACTTCGAGGGCAGCGGTGGCCGAGGAAAAAACCCGTACCGGACGCCCGCCATGATAGTCGGAGAGGGCCTGTTCCAGGGCCAGCACTTGCGGGCCGGAAGTGATCCAGAGTGAACGCAGGGTGTCCGCAAGCGCTGCCACCATGGTGTCGTCGATGGTGGGGCGCGCAAAGGGCAGATAGGGCAGGGCGTTTTCAGTGTTAACTGCGCGCAATCAGAAATACTCCCAGAATGACGACAAAAATGCCGGCTATGCGCAACGACGAGAGGGCTTCCCCCAGCAGCCAGTAAGCCGCCACGGCATTGACCACATAACCGATGGACAGCATGGGATAGGCCATGGAGACCGGGACGCGCGATAGGGCGAGAATCCATACCATCACGCTGACGACATAGCAGGAAAGTCCCCCCAGGATATGGGGTTCCGTGGCCACCCGCCACCCGATGGGCCACACATTGCGCCAGGCGAAATCGAAATGGCCAATGGCATTGGTGCCCGCCTTGAGCAACAGCTGTGCAGCTGCGTTGAGCAGGACGCCCGTCAGGATGAGTGAAAAACTGGCAAAGCTCATATGCGCGCCACTATAACACGGCGACTGTCACGGGAAATCAGGCGCATGGACCAACCCTGGGCGACCAGGGCATCGTACATGGCAGGTTCCATGAGGGCCACAGCCCGCACGTCATCAGCCCAGACGGGACGGAAGGCTTCCAGGGTCGGAATGGCGTGCTGGGGTTCCAGTGACAGGCCGAATGCCAGTTCGTCCGTGAATGCCACCGGTACCACCGTACGCTGCATGTAGTAGTCGAGGGTCTGGTCGTAGGTGGCGATGCTGTAGATATGGGAAGCGGCCTGCAGCTCGGTGGCATGGGAATGGGCGAAGGCGCGGCTGGAAGTGATGCCGGACAAGGCTTCGCTGCCCAGCAGCAGGGCCTGCACCGATAGCAGGGAGCAGAAGGAGAGCACGGTCAGCGCGGGCAACGGGTGGTTGCGCCAGCGACGCGATCCCAGGGATCCGCAAACGATGATCAGAGCGGCGGCAAGGATCCATGGGGCCACCCGCTGGTACGGCACCACCATGTCGGGATCCATGCCCAGTGAGAGTCCCCATTGTTGCGGCAGCGCCGGAAATGCCAGCAGCAGGGCGACGCCCGCCAGCACCATGCCCCAGGCCAGCGCCATGCGGCCTGGTCC
>JAKBAT010000054.1 GCA_021808815.1 Pseudomonadota bacterium | reverse complement strand
GTCATAGACTTTCCAGTCCGCCTCCATTTTTTCCATGTTGTAGTCGATGGGAATGGTCTGCCCCCCCGAGGGCACCAGCAACGTATGCACCACCGCTTCCGAGTCGCCGGCCGTTCCCTCCGTCCCCTTGATCTGTACCACCTGGTCCTTGTACTGGGACAGGGAACTGGCATACGTACGCACCAGGAGATCCCTGAACCCGTCCATCAGGCGCTTCTGCTGGTCAGGGGTGGCATCGCGCCAGTAGCGCCCGACCGCAAGGCGTGTCATGTGGACGAAATCGAAATGGGGCAGCACTTTCTGGTTGATCAGGTCATAGGCACGCTTGCGATCCCCTGCCTGTATCGCCTTGTCTGTCTTGATGGCCGCAATCACCTCATCGGCAGTCTCGCGAATGACGCTGTCCGGCGTCTGCGTCGGCGGCGTGGCTGCAATGACCGTCAGGGACGCCCACAGGAGCATTGCCATGCCCCATCGTACACTCCGGTTCCCCACATTCATTTGGCACTCCCCCCCTTGTCTGTTGTACCCCCTTCCTGCGCCTTATTGAACAGGAACTGCCCAATCAGGCGTTCCAGTACCATGGCCCCTTGCGTCAACTTGATCTGGTCGCCGTCTTTCAACATCTTGTCGTCTCCGCCGGCATCGAGGCCAATGTACTGTTCGCCGAGGATTCCCGATGTCAGCACGGAAGCCGACGTATCCTTGGGGAAAGGATAGTGGGAATCGATGGAGAGGCGGACTTCGGCATTATAGTGCGCCAGGTCGAAGCTCACGGCGCTGACGCGCCCCACCAGCACACCGGCACTGCGCACCGGGGCACGTTCCTTGAGTTGCCCGATATTGTCGAAATGCGCCACCACCGAGTAGCTGCTGCCCGACCCGCCCGCACTCAGGTTACCCACCTTGAACGCCAGCATCAGGAATGAGAAAAATCCCAGCAACACAAAAAAACCAACCCACAGATTCAACGTACTGCGTTCCATCAGTTCCATCCTTTCAGCATAAATGCCGTCAAAACCAGATCGAGCGCCAGAATGGCCAGTGACGAGCTCACGACCGTCCGGGTCGTGGCGCCGGACACTCCCTCGGCGGTAGGGGGTGCTTCGTACCCTTCAAACGTGGCGATGGCAGAAACCGCAATGCCAAACACCACGCTTTTGATGATTCCATTCATCACGTCATGACTGAAGTCCACGGCCGCCTGCATTTGCGACCAGAAGGCCCCATCGTCCACACCGATCAGCACCACGGCCACCAGGAACCCGCCGATGATCCCCATGGCGCTGAACAACATGGAGAGCAGGGGGAGTGACAGCACGCCGCCCCAGAAGCGGGGGGCCACCACCCGGGAAATGGGGCTCACGGCCATCATTTCCATGGCAGACAATTGCTCCGTCGCCTTCATGAGGCCAATTTCTGCCGTGATGGCAGACCCTGCCCGGCTTGCGAACAGCAGCGCCGAAACCACGGGCCCCAGTTCCCTGACCAGCGACAACGCCACCAGCACGCCCACGCTTTCCTCCGAGCCGTAGTTCTGCAGGGTCTCATGCCCCTGCAAGCCCAGCACCATCCCCACGAACAGCCCGGAAACCAGGATGATGATGAGGGATTGCACCCCGGCAAAGAAAACTTCCCGTATCACCAGTCCAAAACGACGGAAACTGGTGCCCGAGCGCATCAGGATCATCCCGAGAAACACCATGATGGCGCCAATGCGCTCCACGATCCTGAGCGTCCTGTCGCCCACCAGTTGAATACTGCGTTGGGTTGTGCGCAACGGCATGAGATCAGTTCCCCTTCAGACCAAGATCATCCCGCAGCGTGCTGGCGGGATAATGAAACGGCAGGGGACCATCCACTTCTCCCCACACAAACTGGTGAACGAAAGGCAGGGAAGACGCCCGAATCTGGTCGGGTGTCCCCTGCGCCACGATGACGCCATCCGAAACAAAATAAACGTAGTCGACGATTTTCAGGGATTCCTGCACGTCGTGGGTGACCAGTACCGAAGTCGCCCCCAGCACATCGTTGAGCCGACGTATGAGCTGTCCGATCACCCCCAGCGAAATGGGATCCAGGCCGGCAAACGGCTCATCGTAGAGGATCAGCTGCGGATCGAGGGCCGTGGCCCGCGCCAAGGCAACCCGACGCGCCATCCCGCCCGACAGCTCGGAGGGCATGAACGACTGCACCCCCCGCAGCCCCACGGCATTGAGTTTCATCAGCGTGAGGTCGCGTATGACGCTTTCCGGCAAATTCGTATGTTCCCGCATTTGGAAAGCCACGTTGTCGAACACGGACAAATCGGTAAACAGCGCTCCGAACTGGAACAACATGCCGAGGCGGCGCCGCAAGGCGTACAAGTCCTCCTGGCTGATGTCATTGAGGCGATAGCCCGCCACTTCCACCACCCCTTCGCGTGCCCGCAGTTGCCCCCCCATCAGGCGCAGCAAAGTGGTTTTGCCACATCCGCTCAAGCCCATGATTGCCACCAGGCTGCCCTTGGGAACGGTCAGATTGATGCCCTTGAGCACTGGCCGAAGGCCATAACCGAAATTCAAATTGGAAATATTGACGAGATTTGTCACGTTACCGACATAAACCGCATAGGATTCAAAGCGTGCTATGGTAAACCACTCGCGGGCCGCTGACCAATGTCACCCTTGTAACAAACGTGTTTCGGCCTGTGCCAGCGCTTCCGGCGTTCCCAGCAACACCACCACGTCCATGGGCCGGAAACGCATGTCGGCCGTGGGCTGCAGGCCCCGTATCCCATGCCGCCGGATGGCGGTGACTTCCACCCCCAGCTGCTCCAGCCCGAGATCCCGTAGCGTCCGGTCGTTGGCATAGGCGCTATCCCCGATCACCACGGAATGCAATCGTGGCTGGGCCTGCTCGGCGCTTTCCTGTGCCTCGTCCGTGGTCCCACGGAAAAACCCCCGCATCAAATGGTAACGCTCGGAGCGTACCTGCCGTATCCGCTTGAGCACGCGTGCCAGCGGCACCCCCAGTTCCAGCATGGCATGGGAGGCCAACATGAGGGAGCCTTCCAGGATTTCGGGCACCACCTCGGCTGCCCCGGCATCTTTCAGGCGGTCCAGATCGGCGTCATCAAACGTGCGCACGATCACCGGCAACCCCGGCTCCAGTTCGCGCACGTGGTGGATGATCGCCAGGGACACGGCAGTGTCGGCAAACGTCACCACCACGGCAGCAGCACGATGCAGGCCGGCGGCAATGAGCACTTCCCGTCGTCCCGCATCGCCAAACACGACCGAATCGCCGGCAACTGCCGCGGCACGCACGCGCTGGGGATCCATGTCCAGGGCAATGAGCGACAACCCTTCCTGTTCAAGAAAGCGCGACAGGTTCTGCCCGCTGCGGCCATACCCGCACACGATGACATGCTTCTGCACTCCGTAGCTGCGCGCCGACAATTCGTGCAGGGCAAGCGAGCGCAGCGTCCACTCGCTTTCACAACAGTACAGGACGATGCGGTCACTCATGGCCATGATCAGGGGGGAGAGCAGCATGGAAACCAGCATGGCCGCCAGAACCACCTGCAGCACAGGCTCGGGAAGCAATCGCAGCCCTTCCGCCTGCGCCAGCAGCACGAAACCGAACTCCCCGGCCGGAGCAACCGCCAGCGCCGTCCGCAGCGCCACCGAATCCTGGTCACCGAACATCCTGGCCAGGCCGTACACGATGAACAGCTTGAGCAGCAGCAGTACCAGCAGGACGGCCACGACCCAGGGCAGCTGGAACACCACCACGGACACGTCGAGCATGGTGCCGATCGTGATGAAAAACAGGCCCAGCAGGGCATCGCGGAAGGGCTTGATGTAGTCCTCGACCTGATACCGGTAGTCGGTTTCCGAAATCAGCACCCCGGCCACAAAGGCGCCCAGGGCCAGCGACAACCCTGCCCGCTGGGTCAGCCAGGCCATGGCCAGGATGGCCAGCAACACGTTGAGTATGAACACTTCCGAGGATTTCTGGCGGGCCGCCCAATGAAACCACCCCCGCATCAGGCGTTTGCCAAAACCCAGGAGCAGTGCCAGCACCAGGATCGCTTTCAGGGCGGCCAGCCCGAGCACATGCACCAGTTCTCCCTGGTGCTGCGCGAGGGCCGGAATCAGGATCAGCAACGGCACCACGGCCAGGTCCTGAAACAGCATCACGCCCATGATGCGCTGGCCATGGGGCGATTTGAGCTCGAGACGTTCCGACAGCAGGCGGGAAACGATGGCGGTGGACGAGAGCGCCAGGGCCCCGGACAATGCTATGCTGCCCTGCCAGTCGACCCCTGCCAGCCATGCCAGCGCAAATCCTGCTCCCAGCGTCACCCCCATCTGCGCCCCGCCGAGTCCGAATACCTTGCGCCGCATGGCCACGAGCTGGGCCAGGCTGAACTCCAGCCCCACGGTGAACATGAGGAATATGACCCCGAACTCCGCCAGGCCGCGCGTCCCTTCGTCGGGGGGGATGAGACCGGTGGCATGAGGCCCGATCACGATGCCCGCCAGCAGGTAGCCCATCACGGCAGGCAGGCGCAGCTGTCTGAAGAACGACACCATCAAGGTGGCGGCCAGCAGCAAAATCAGGACCAGTTCCAGCGTATCGTTCATGCCCTCAAGTATAATTCGAAGCCATGATTCCAGAGACAGCGAAACTTTTCCATGAATGACGCCACCATTCTCACCCTGGCCAGGGATGTCATGGCCATCGAGGGCGAAGCCCTGCAACAGCTGTCACAACGGCTGGACGCCTCGTTCGTGGCAGCACACCACCTCATGCTGACGTGCCAGGGCAGAATCGTGGTGAGCGGCATCGGCAAGTCCGGCCACATTGGCAACAAGATCGCCTCCACCCTGGCCAGCACCGGAACACCCGCCTTTTTCATGCATCCCGCCGAAGCCAGCCACGGTGACCTGGGCATGATTGCAGGCGACGACCTGTTGCTGGCACTCTCGAATTCGGGAGAAAGCGAGGAGCTGCTGGTGATTGTCCCCCTCCTGAAGCGTCGGGGGACGCGCCTCATCACCATGACCGGCAACCCCCATTCCCGGCTGGCACGACTGTCCGACGTCCATCTGGACGCTTCCGTGTCCCGGGAAGCCTGCCCGCACAACCTGGCGCCCACTGCCAGCACCACGGCCGCGCTGGCACTGGGAGATGCCCTGGCGGTCACCTTGTTGCAGGCGCGAGGATTTTCAGTCGCCGACTTCGCCCGTACCCACCCGGGCGGTTCGCTCGGAAAACGGCTGCTGCTCACGGTGCAGGACATCATGCACCAGGGCGACCGGGTGCCTCGCGTCGGCCCTGACGCCACCGTGGCGCAGGCGCTGGTGGAAATGTCCGGCAAGGCCCTCGGCATGACGGCCATCGTGGATCAGCAGGGCATGCTGCAGGGCGCCTTTACCGACGGAGACCTGCGCCGTGCACTGGAAAAGGGACAGACGGCCATCCACGCCATTCGTGTGGGCGACCTCATGTCCGTGCATCCCGTGGTGACGCAGCCGGACATCCTGGCGGCGGAAGCCGCCGCCATCATGCAGGAACGCCAGATATTCGGATTGTTCGTGGTGGACGCGCAGGGACGCCTGGTGGGGGCCTTCAACATGCATGACCTGCTCCGGGCCGGCATCGTTTGACCATGACACCCATCTCCCGCGAAGAACTGGTCCGTCGCGCCTGCGCCATCCGCCTGGCGGCCTTCGACGTGGACGGCGTGATGACGGATGGGCGCCTCAGCTTCGACAGCCTGGGGCACGAACACAAGACTTTTCATGTCCGTGACGGCGTGGGGCTCAAACTGCTGCGCCAGGCGGGGATCGAGCTTGCCATCATTACCGGACGTGAATCCCCCATTGTGCAGGCCCGGGCCGGCGAACTGGGCATCCTGCATGTCTTGCAGGGCATCGAAGACAAGCGGGCCGCCTGCGAGACGCTGCTTTCCCGGCTGCAGCTGGACTGGACCCAGTGCGCCTACATGGGAGACGACCTGCCGGACCTGCCCGTGCTGCGCCGGTGCATTCTGGCCCTCACCGTCCCGGAAGCCCCCGAAGCGGTACGACGCGAAGCCCACTGGATCGCGACCGTGGGGGGCGGCCAGGGTGCCGTGCGCTGCGCCGCCGACATGATCCTGGAAGCCCGCGGCCAATGGCAGGATGTCCTGAAGCCATGGCGCGACTGACCCACAACCTCGAAGCCTGGACACCCGTGGCTGTCGTCCTGCTGCTGGCCATGGTCAGCGCCTGGCTGTGGCAAGTCGTGGAAAACAACCCCCTGCCCGGAGAGCGTGTCCTGCATCACGATCCCGACCTCATCATGGAACGCTTTGCCGCACGTCAGCTGGGGGAAGAAGGGCGCATACGCTATACGCTCAACGCCCAGAAAATGGTACATTACCCTGACGATGACACATCGCATTTCGACGAAGTGATCTTCACGTCGCTGGAGCCCGGGATCCCTGCCGTCACCGTTCGATCCGAACGCGCCGTTCGCTCCGGCAAGGCAGACGAGGTGGTATTTACAGGAAATGTGGTGGTCACCCGCGAACCAACGCAGGAGCAACCCTTGACGGTCCTCAGGACCTCCGAGCTCAAGGTCTTTCCCCAGCGGGGAGTTGGCATATCGGACCAGCCCGTGGTCGTCCACTACGGAAACAACACGCTGACGGCCCTCAGCATGATCGTCAACAACAAAACCCGGATAGCTGAATTTACCCGTGCAAAAGTCACTTACCTGCCAACGCATCGTCCTTGACCTCGTTCTGATAGTCGCCGTCGCCAGTTTTCCCGCACACGCGGAACGCGCTGACCGTGAAAAGCCCGTCAACATCGAGGCGGACAAGATGACGGCCGACGACAACAAGAAAACCACATTCTTCCAGGGGCGGGTCGTCCTCACGCAGGGTACGCTGCGGGTGACCGCTGACGACATGACGGTGCATGAGGACACGGACGGGCTCAAGTATGCTTCTGCCTATGGCCATCCCGTCACTTTCCGGCAAAAGCGTGAAGGCGTGAATGAATGGATCGACGGCGTGGCACAGCATGCGGAATACAACGGCAAGCTCGACCGCATCGAATTATTCGATCGGGCCATCGTGCACCGCAGCAAGGATGAAATCCGCGGCGATTACCTCTCCTACGACACCAAAACCGAGTTTCTCCAGGCCCGCGGCAGCAACACGCCGAGCAGCAACCCGTCCTCCAGTGGACGCGTCCACGTCACCCTGCAACCCAAGAGCAGCGCTGCCCCTGCCAAGGCCCCCAGCCCCAAGGCCCCCGACCCCAAGGCTCCCGACCTCAAGGCCCCCGACCTCAAGGATGCCGCGCCATGAGCCAGTTGCGGGCCGACCACCTGGTAAAGCGCTATCGCTCCCGCCTCGTCGTCAAGGACGTATCGCTGTCCGTGGAAAACGGGGAAGTGGTGGGACTGCTGGGACCCAACGGTGCCGGCAAGACCACCTGTTTCTACATGATGGTGGGGCTGATTCCGCTCGACGGGGGGGACATCTTCCTGGACGAGAAGCGCCTGAGCGTTCTTCCCATCCATCGCCGCTCGCAGCTGGGGCTGTCCTATCTGCCCCAGGAGGCTTCCATCTTCCGGCGCCTGAGCGTGGCAGAAAATATCCGATCCGTCCTGGAGTTGCGTGGACTTTCCGCGCAGGACTGCCTCGAAGAGCTGGATCAGTTGCTGGATGAGCTGCACATCGCGCACTTGCGCAACAATCCGGCCATCAGCCTTTCAGGGGGGGAACGCCGGCGCGTGGAAATTGCCCGCGCCCTGGCCACCAAACCCCGTTTCATCCTGCTGGACGAACCTTTCGCCGGCGTCGACCCCATTGCCGTGATGGATATCCAGCAGATCATCCGGTTTCTCAAACAGCGGGGTATCGGCGTTCTCATCACGGACCACAACGTGCGCGAAACGCTCGGCATATGCGATCACGCCTACATCATCAACCAGGGTTCGGTCCTGGCGGCTGGCCACCCCGACGAAATCATCTATAATGAAAGCGTGAGAAAAGTGTATCTTGGCGAACATTTCAAGCTTTGAGCCATGAAGGTCAACCTGCAGCTCAAACATTCGCAGCATCTGGCACTGACGCCGCAGCTCCAGCAATCCATCCGACTGCTTCAGCTTTCGACCCTCGAACTGGATCAGGAACTGGAACAGATCCTGATGCAGAACCCGATGCTGGAGCGGGAGGAGCCGGGCATGGATCCTGGTGCCGCCCCCTTCACCCCGCCCGCCGGGGATGCGCCCGTCGACCTGCACGAAGAGTCCCTGCCGGATTGGGGCCAGGCCGAAGCCTGGAATCCTGAAGAAACCCCTTCCTTCCAGTGGCAGGACAACGCGGACGAGCCGGAAACCTTCCAGCAACCCAGCAATCCCATCACCCTGGTGGACCACCTGACCACACAGCTGCGCCTGATGCCGCTCGGCGAACGGGACCGTCAGCTCATCTCGCTGTTGATCGCCCATCTCGACGAATCGGGTTACCTGCAGTCTCCCCTGGAAGAAATCCTGTCTTCCACCGACCCCGCCCTGGCCATCGAACCGGATGAACTGCAGGTGGCCCTGCGCCTGCTGCAATCCCTGGACCCCGTCGGCGTGGGGGCACGCGACCTGGCAGAATGCCTCATGCTGCAGCTCACTGCCCTGCCGCCTCCTGTGGCCGAACGTGACACTGCCCTGCAAATCGTCAAGCACCACTTGCCCCTGCTGGCCGCACACGATTTCCTGCGCCTCAGAAAGCTGCTGGGGGCCAGCGATGCCGCGTTGCGCCAGGCACAAAAACTCATCACCGGCCTGTCACCCAAGCCGGGAAACGTTTTCATGCCCATGGAAACACGCTATGTGATGCCGGATGTCAACGTGCGCAAAGTGCGTGGCAAGTGGACGGTCAACCTCAACCGGGAAGCCATGCCCCGGCTGCGCATCAATGCCCTGTATGCCAGCCTCATGAAAAGCGGGCGCAGCAACGGCAGCCCGCTGTCCAGCCAGTTGCAGGAAGCCCGCTGGCTCATCAAGAACGTCCAACAGCGCTTCGACACCATCCTGCGGGTATCGCGCGCCATCGTCGAGCGACAGGAAAACTTTCTCGACCACGGCGAAGTTGCCATGCGTCCACTGGTCCTGCGGGAAATTGCGGACATCCTGGGGTTGCACGAATCCACCATTTCCCGCGTCACGTCACAAAAATACATGCTGACGCCCCGCGGCCTGTTTGAACTCAAGTATTTTTTCAGCAGCCACGTGAGCACGGATGCCGGGGGTGCCGCATCCTCCACGGCCATCCGTGCCCTGATCAAACAACTCATCCAGGCAGAGGATCGCAGAACCCCCCTGTCAGACAACCGCATTTCGGATATTCTGGCCGACCAGGGCATTTCAGTGGCACGCCGCACCGTGGCCAAATATCGGGAAGGGATGCATATACATCCTGCAAGCCAGCGTAAAATGTTGTAATTCACAGAGGGAGAGAGTTATGAACGTCACGGTCACCGGACAACATGTGGAAGTCACGCCAGCCATCCGCGATTACGTGGTGGAAAAAATGGGGCGTGTCAAACGTCATTTTGACCAACCCATCGAAGTCACCGTCATCCTCAAGGTCGAAAAGCTCAACCAGCACGTGGAAGCCAACGTCCACGTCCAGGGGCGCGACCTGTTCGTCGAAGCCTCCAACCCGGACATGTATGTCGCCATCGACGAGCTCACGCACATGCTGGATCGCCAGATCATCCGCCTCAAGGAAAAGCAGCACGACCAGCGCATTGGGGCGCCTCTCAAGCATATCGCTGCTGACTGACCAGGGAAACGTGGCCACCATGGTTGCCATTCAGCACCTGCTCGATCCGGATAACGTGTTGCTGGACCTCGACGTCACGAGCAAAAAGCGTTTGTTCGAACAGATTGGCATCCTGTTCGAAAATCGTCACCAGGTTTCCCGCAGCCAGGTTTTCGATGCGCTTTTCAACCGCGAGAAACTCGGCTCCACCGGACTCGGGTACGGATTTGCCCTGCCGCATGGGCGGATGAAGGGATTGCGCGACACCTTATGTGCCTTCATACGCATCCTGGGTGACATTCCCTTCGATTCCCCCGACGGACAAAACGTCAACATGGCATTTGCCTTGCTGGTGCCGGAGCATGCCAACGAACACCATCTTCATTTGCTGAGTGAAATCGCCGAAATGTTCAGCGACCCGGATCTGCGCCAGGCCCTGGCAAAGGCACCCGATCCGGCCCAGGCGTGGCAGGTGATACATCAGTGGACTCCCCATGCCCGGCGTCAGCGTCCAGAAACTGTTTGACGAGCACCGGGAAAAACTCCAGCTCTCGTGGCTCGCGGGGCGCCTCGGCTGCGAACGCACGGTTCCGGTGGGCAGCCTCACGGATGCCCGTGCGGGCCTCATCGCCCACCTCAATCTGACGCATCCGCACCGTTTCCAGGTGCTGGGTCCCCTGGAAGCCAGCTATCTGGTCAACCTCGACCCGGCTGCCCGGGGGCATGCCTTCGACAGCATCTTTTCGGACGACCTGGCCGCGATCATCGTGACCGATGGCGTGACCCTCCCTCCCTTCCTGGGAGAGGCGGCGGAGGCCCGGAATGTCCCCGCCATCGCCTCCAACAGCCCCAGTGCCACCGTCATCAACCTGCTACGTCACTACCTCAGCCAGGAACTGGCCGAGGACATGACGGTGCATGGCGTTTTCATGGTCATTCTCGAGGTGGGCGTGCTCATCACCGGTGATTCCGCCGTGGGGAAAAGCGAACTGGCCCTGGAACTGATCACCCGGGGACACGGCCTGGTGGCCGACGACGTGGTGGAACTCTATCGCATCGGCCCGGAAACGCTGCAGGGACGCTGTCCACCGCTGCTGCGCGATTTTCTGGAAGTCCGTGGGCTGGGCCTGATCAACATCCGTTCCATCTTCGGCGAAACCGCGGTGCGCCCGCGCAAGAACCTGAAGCTCATCGTGCACCTGGAACGCCCGCCGGGAGGCGACATGGCCGCCCTGGACCGCCTCCCGGCACAGCGCGCCTCCCGCACCCTGCTGGGCATTCCAGTCCCGCAGGTGGCACTGCCCGTGGCCGTGGGGCGGAACCTGGCCGTGCTGGTGGAAGCCGCAACCCGCAATTTCATCCTGTCCCAACGCGGCATCGACAGCACCGAACAGTTCATCCGCAGGCAGGCCGAATTCATGGCACAGGAACAGCCTTCCTCCGGCGAGGAACCCCATGACTGACCCGATGCGACCCACCCCCGACAATCCCCGGGTGGTCCTCATCAGCGGCCTGTCGGGCTCCGGGAAGTCGGTGGCATTGCATGCCCTGGAAGATGCCGGCTATTTCTCCATGGACAACCTGCCGCTGCCTTTTCTCGCGCCGGTCATCCATGGGCTCCTGGAACGGGGGGAGCACCGCATCGCATTGACGCTGGATGCACGCAGTGGCGAAAACATCCAGCAATTGCCCGAACATCTTGCTGCCCTGAAATTATCAGGCCTGGACGTCCAGTTGTTATTCCTCGATACCAGCGACCAGGACCTGGTACGACGATTCTCCGAAACGCGTCGCCCCCACCCGCTCGCGGACGGCCAGCACTCCATCGCCGAATGCATCCGTGCCGAACGCAGCCTGCTGGAAGCCGTGGCCGGCATCGCCCGACGCATGGACACCACCCAGCTCTCCCCCAATACGCTGCGCGCCTGGGTCCGCGATTTCGTGGCGCTGGACCCGGCGCAACTGACCCTGTTTTTCGAATCCTTCGGCTTCAAGCACGGCATTCCCCTGGATGCCGACTTTGTTTTCGACGTACGGTGCATTCCCAACCCGTTTTACGACCCCAAGCTGCGTCCCCTGACCGGAAAAGACCCCGAGATCATCCACTTTCTGGAAAACATTCCAGCCGCGCAGCGCATGATCCGGGACATTGCCGCATTCGTGCGCGGCTGGGCTCCGGAGTTCATCCGCGACAACCGCACAGCCCTGACCATCGCGCTGGGATGCACGGGGGGACAACACCGTTCCGTCTTCATGGCAGAAGTACTGGCGCGCCTACTCCAGCCCGAATACGCGGTGCGGGTGATCCACCGGGAGCTGCCCCAGTAACTGCAGCAGCTTGCGCACCGGCGTGGGCACCGGCGCCTGGGCCACCCCTGCCACATCAAACCAGTGCAGGGCAGAGTTCGAAGGCTTGCCGGCCGTTTTCCCCGTCACCGACACGCAGACCGGATGGATGTTGAGGCGGTAATGGGTGAAGCCGTGACGCAGCAGGGGCAGC